>JAYSCA010000486.1:0-2774 GCA_041915165.1 Ideonella sp. | reverse complement strand
AGAGCAACAACTTCAGCGGCCTGTCCAACGGGCTGGGCGACATCGCGCTGGGGGTGCGCTACCAGCCCTTCGAACAGCACCGCGACAGCGCCATCTTCACCACCACCGCCACGCTGCGCCTGCCCACGGGCCGCAGCCCCTACACCACCATCGTCGGCCAGAACCTGGCCACCGGTTCGGGCAACACCGCGCTGACGCTGGGTGTCAATGCCTCGCAGGTCTACGACCCGGTGGCGGTGTTCGGCTCGCTGAACTTCACCGGCAACCTGCCGGCGCGCAACCTCAGCCAGCAGCGCGATGGCCTGACCCTGACCGAGGTGCGGCCGGGCTCCAGCATCGGCTTCGGCCTGGGCTTCTCGTATGCGCTGTCGTACAAGGTCTCCACCACCATGTCGGTGCAGGAGACCGTGTCGGCGCGCAGCCGCCTGAAGTTCGCCGACGGCACCAGCTCCAAGACGGCGATGCAGACCTCGGGCATGCTCAACCTGGGCTTGGGGCTGCGGGTGTCGCCCAAGACCACGCTGAACTTCACCGCGGGGGTGGGGCTCACCGCCGATTCGCCGGACTTCAGCCTCGGCATGAACATGCCGCTGTCCTTCTGAGCGGGCTGCGGTGATGGGCATGGTGCGTGCCTGGCGGCGAGCCGCCTGGGGCTTGGTGACCCTGTCGCTGCTGCCCGGGGCGCGGGCAGCGCTGACCGAGAACCTGGCGGTCAGCCCGGCCGCGATGTCCATGGGCAATGCGGTCACCGCCGACCCGCAGGGCCTGGACGCGGTGCACTTCAACCCGGCCGGGCTGACGCGGCTGGAGGGCCGGGTGCGCGAGGACACCGTCTTCGGCGCCTCGCTGCGCATGCGCAGCGAATTCCACCAGCCCGAGGGTTACGACATTGGCGGTTTCACCCAGGACCCGCTGGATGGCACGGTGTCGGACCACAACCGGCAAACCCTGTTCCTGCCCCTGGCCGGCGTGCCCAACTGGCGCCTGCCCTTCGTGGCAGCGGCCGGCCTGGGCATCTCGCTCAACCAGCCGAACTCGCCCTGGACCTTCGCCACCGCGGTCTACGTGCCCCAGGCGGTGGGTTTCGACCGTAGCAAGAACCCGGACGACCCCGGCCGTTTCCAGGGCAAGCGGGTGGTGATCCAGCGCCTGGTCTATGCCTCGCCCTCGGTGGCCTACAAGTTCTCCGATTCGCTCAGCGTCGGCCTGTCGATCCCCATCGCCCACCAGGGCTTTGCGCTGGACACCGACATGCGCTTCCCGAACAAGCTGATCGGCATCTTCGGCAAGCTGCAGGACGCCTGGTGCGGGGACAACGGCAACCCGCTGGACGTGTTCGCCTTCGGGCTGTGTGGCGGCGGCAAGGAAGGGCGGCTCAACCCCTACACCACGGCCGGGTCCATGCGCTTCGAGGCCACTTCGCCGGCCGATCCCACCTTCAACCTGGGCGTGCTGTGGGAGCCGACCGACTGGTTCGGCCTGGGCGCGGTTTATCAGAGCGGCTCGCGCACCGTGCTGACCGGGCGCTACAACTTCCATGCCGAGCCGATGTTCCGCAAGCTGGTGGAGGGCATGTATTCCTCGCTGCAGGGGCCGATCGTGGCGGCCACGCTGGGCTTTCCGACCAGCATCCCCGAAGAGCAGTCCGGCAACATGACCCTGGTGCTGCCGTTTCCGCCGCATGTGCAGGTGGGTGTCAAGCTCAAGCCGGTCGAGCGCTTGCAGCTCAACGTGGACGCCAACTGGACCGACTGGGGCCAGTGGAACCAGCTGACCTTCCAGTTCGACCAGCAGGTGCGCTTTCTGCAGATGGCGCGCCTGTTCGGCCAGGCCGATGCGAGCAAGCTGGTCATCCCGCGCGGTTACCGCAGCAACGTGCACTTCGGCTTCGGCGCGGAGGTCGAGCTGATGCACGGCCTGAAGCTGCGCCTGGGCTATGAGCCCCGCAAGAGCTCCATCCCGCAGGACAAGATCGACCTGATCGCGCCGCTGCCGGACATGACGGTGCGCAGCCTGGGCCTGAACTGGACCACCGAGGACGGCACGCAGCTGATCGTCGGCGCCAGCCTGGCCAAGGGCCGCTACAACGTCCCGGCCGACGGCAGCTGCAACCTCAACTGCACCGATTTCTTCAACGTCATCTACAACCCCTACGCCGGACTGGACGTGTCCGGCGAGACCCGCCTGCGCTACTTCGGCGTGAGCGTCACCCGGCCGTTCTGAGCGCGCGGCCGCCCCCCACCGCAGTCCCCCCCTGACCCATGTCCCAGACGCTGTCTCCCGTGCCCGCCGTTCTTTCTCTTCGCCGCGCCCTGCGGCACCTGGTCCTGTTGGGCGGGGTGGGGCTGCTGGCCCCGGTGGCCTGGGCGACGCCGGCCGCCGCCGCGCCGGCCCTGGCGGCCTCCAGCGTGCCGCCGGCCAAGCAGGCACTGATCGACCGGCTGCTGACCCTGTGGCACCCCGAACAGGTGGCCCTGCTGATGGTGCAGCGGCCGGCGGCTGACGCCGTCCAGCACAGCCGCATCGCCCTGCAGGGGCGGGTGAGCGCCGAGAAGCTGGAGTCCACGATGAAAGGCATCAGCGAGGACGCCAAGGCCTACCTGGACGCGGCCACGCCGATCGCGCAGGCCGCGGGCCAGGCGGCCGTGCGCAGCACCGCCGCCCCGCTGCTGGCCGAGCAATTCAGCGAGGAGGAGCTGAAGGCGCTGATCGCCATCCTGGAGGCGCCGGTGCGGCAGAAGTTCGAGAAGCTGGCGCCCAACATCGAGGGGGCG
>JAYSCA010000485.1:0-2775 GCA_041915165.1 Ideonella sp. | reverse complement strand
GCAGACCGACGCGGCCCGGGCGCTGCTGCAGGGCCTGGTGACGGGCGGCGAAGCCCGGATGTCCCCGGCCGAGATCGAGGACCTGACGACCACGATGGTGCTGGTGCTCAGCGGCTGGCACAGTTTTGCCTATGCCCGCGCCCCGCGCCAGGCGCTGGAGGACGCCCAGGCCGACCGCACGCTGGCCGAGGGCGTGGGCCAGGTGCTGACCCTGGTCGCCCCCTACCTGGTGCCTGAAGCCCGCGCGCGGCTGGCTCAGCGGCGCCGGGCCGGCGAGGGCCCTGCTGGCCGGCCCTGCCCTCGGCCGGCGCTGGCCACGGGCTGACCCCCAGAAAAGATCGACCGCGGTCCCCCGCGGCCACGCCGCTGTGGGTAATATGCGCAGCGTTCGAATCGAACGACCGTTCGTTTTTACCCCGTGGAGAAGACCATGTCCGACCTGACCGCCCTGTTCCAGACCGCCGTGGCCGAAAGCAAGCAGCTGCCGGAAAAGCCCGACAACATGACCCTGCTGAAGATCTATTCGCTCTACAAGCAGGCTACCGAGGGCGATGTGCAGGGCGAGCGCCCCGGCATGATGGACTTCGTGGCCCGCGCCAAGTGGGACGCCTGGTCCAACCTGAAGGGCCAGACGGCCGAGCAGGCCATGCAGGCCTACATCGACCTGATCGAGTCGCTCAAGGACTGAGCGCTCAGCCCTTCTTGCCGGCCTCGCGGGCCAGGGCCTCGTCCAGCATCTTGCAGGTCTCGGCCTCGATCTTGCCCGCGAAGGCCTTGAACAGCAGCCCCAGCTTGGCATCCAGGTCAAAACGGCTGCCCGTCACCCGCAGCGAGCCCGAGACCCCCGAGCGGTTGAAATCGATCACATCCTCGGTGGCGCCGGGGCGCACGGTGCAGCGCATGTCGAGCTTCTTCTCGGCATAGCTGGCCCAGTCCTGGGCCACCTTGCGGGCCTTTTCCAGGCCCAGTTGATGTTCGCGGTGCACGCTCAAATCAGCCATCTCAGTTCTCCTTGGTGGGGGGCGGGGGCATCAGCGCCTGCAGCCGACGCTCCCGCTCGGCCGGCGGCAGATCGGCCAGGCACTGCACGGCCGCATAGAAACGGGGGAAATTCTCCCCCTCTTGGGTGAACAGGGTCTGGAAGGCCGGCACCCAGACCAGGTAGGCCCCCAGCACCCCCAGCGAGGCGTTGTTGGCCTGCGCGAAAAAGACATCGTAGCCCCGGTAGCCCTGCCAGGGGCCGTCGCGCAGCGCCGCGTAGTCGGCCCGCATCGACGCCATCACGGCCACCTTGCGTTCGCGCTTGGCCGAGGCGTCGAGCGGCCCGGCATACAGCGCCAGCAGGGCCGCCCGGGTGCGGCCAGTCAAGGCGCGGAAATCCGCGCGCCGCTGCTCGGCCTGCGCATAGGCCTGCCGGGCCGCCGGGCTGCCGTGCTGGGCCAGCCAGCGCTGGGCGCCGATCTGCTCCACCGTGGTCGCGAAACTCTCGTTGAAGGCGGTGTCGCCGGCGGCATAGACCACCTGGTGCGACAGCTCGTGGAAGACCAGCCGGGCCAGTTCGCCCTCGGGCCAGCGGATGAAGGTGCTCAGCAGCGGGTCGCCGCCCAGCCAGTTGCTCATGCCCAGCGTGGAGTAGGCGGGCACCGGGTAGACGCTGACCTCCCGCCCTTCGGCGCGCAGGGCGGCGCCTTCGGCCTGGGCTGTCGACTCGTCGAAATAGCCCCGGTAGCCGACGCAACCCACCACCGGGAAGCACCAGGTCTGCAGCGTGAGCGACAGCTCCGGCGCGGCCACCACGTTCCACACCGCCGCGCTGCGGTGCAGGTCGGCGTAACGCCGGTAGCTGGGGTTGTCGGGCAGGGCCAGCGCCCGCACCGCGAAATCGCGCATCTGCTGGCTCAAGGCCAGTCGCTCGCGCAGGGCGGCGTCGGTCTGCGGATCCTGCAGCCAGTCGTCCACCGGCCGCGCGCTGTGCAGCAGGCTCAAATGCCCGCCGGCAGACTGCCACAGGTAGCCCACCGAGCTGCAGCCCGAGGTCAGGCACAGCACGCCCAGCGCCAGCAGCAGCGCCCCCAGGCTGCCGCCCCCGGCCCAGGCCAGCCCGCGTCGCCAGCGTGGCCTGGCCGCGTGGTCCGCCCCCCTCACAGGGCCGCCACCTCCACCAGGCAGTCGTAGAAGCAGGGCGAGTCGCCCAGGTCCGTCAGGCGCTGGTGGGTCAGCTGGTTCACATTGGTGCCGTTGCGGCCCA
Source organism: Ideonella sp. (assembly GCA_041915165.1). Lineage (GTDB taxonomy): Bacteria > Pseudomonadota > Gammaproteobacteria > Burkholderiales > Burkholderiaceae_C > Ideonella. The sequence continues at coordinate 527 of JAYSCA010000485.1, read as the reverse complement.
GCTTGCGCCACCAGATGCCCAGGCCGTTCACCACGCCCGGCCGCGCCCGCGGGCTGACGCGGGCCACGCAGTGGTACTCGCCGCGGTCGTTGAAGACCCGCACCGGCTGGCCGTCGACCAGGCCCCGCGCCTGGGCATCGTCGGCGCAGATCTCCAGCAGCGGCTCGCCCTCGATGTCGCGCAGGCTCTTGACGTTCACGAAGGTGGAGTTGAGGAAGTTGCGGGCCGGTGGCGAGATCATCGCCAGCGGGTAGCGCTGCGCCAGCGCCGGGTCGCGCTCGGCACTCTCGTGGTTGGGCACGTGGTCCGGCAGCGGCAGCCCCGGGGCGCAGGCCTGCGCCTTGCCGCTGGGGGTGCGGAACCCGCCCTCGGCAAATGGCGCCTCCGGCACGGGCAGCTTCAGCCAGCCCACGCGGCGCAGCTCGTCAAAGTCCACGTTGAAGGCCTGGCGCGCCAGGCTCAGGTCGTCGTCGCGGAAGCAGGGTTCGTCGAAACCCATGCGGGCGGCCAGCAGGCGAAAGATCTCG
>JAYSCA010000484.1:0-2778 GCA_041915165.1 Ideonella sp. | reverse complement strand
CGGGGCTGTGGGCCGGCTCGGCCAGCACGCAGCGGTTGCGGCCGCCGTGCTTGGCCTGGTAGAGCGCCCGGTCGGCGCGCTCCAGCAGGAACTGGTAGTCCGGGTGGCCGTCGTAGGTGGCCACGCCAATGCTGACGGTGATCGGCAGGTGCTGGCCGTCGGCCAGCCGCAGCGGCTCCGCGGCCACGGCTTGGCGCACCTTCTCGGCCACCTGCAGGGCCTGCTGGTCGTTGAGCTCGACCATCACGATCAGGAACTCCTCGCCGCCGTAGCGGAACACCGAGTCGCCGCTGCGCACATTGGCCACCAGGATGTGGGCCAGGTGCTGCAGCACCAGGTCCCCGGCGGCGTGGCCGTGGCCGTCGTTGATGGCCTTGAAGTGGTCCACATCCAACAGCAGCAGCGCATAGCCGCTGCCGCTGTGCCGGCACAGATCGGTCTCGCGGCTCAGCACGGCGGGCAGAAAGCGGCGGTTGAGCAGCTGGGTCAGGGCGTCGCGCCCGGTTTCCAGGTCGATGATGCGGTCAAACAGCGCGTCGATCAGCGCCCGCAGGTGGGCTGCCTCGGCGATCAGCGCGCGCAGGTGGCGCTGCAGTTGGCTGTCCTCGGTCTCCAGCGCCTGCTGGCAGGGGGGCAGCAGCACCTCGTCCACCCGCTGGATGGTGTCCAGCAGTTCCTTCAGACCCTCGCTCTGGCGGAAGATGGCCGACGCCTTGTGCCGGACCCACAACCCGAAGGTCGAGGTGGACAGCCGTGACAGCATTTGCGCGGGCTGGCCGGACATGACGCGGTGCAGCAGGTGGTTCTCCCAGTCCAGCAGCGCGGTGCGCTGGCGCTCACGCTCCAGCGACATGTTCATCGTCGAGGCAAAGGTGCGGTAGGCCTCGTCGGTGCGGGCGGCTATCTCGTGTGCGTTCACGTACTGAGCCGACATGACCTCGATGGCGATGTCGATCAGCGCCCGGGCCGCCAGGGCGGCTTCCACGCGCACGGACATCGGCACCACGCCCTCGTCGCTCAGCATGGCTTCGCTGCTGCGCAGCTTCAGCAGCCGGGCGCCGCGCATCACCAGGTCGGCCCGGATGTCGATGCGGGCATGGACACTGCCGATCGCGCGCTGTGCCGCCACCTGGTGGGGGATGTGGGCCGGGTCCCAGTTGCCGAACAGATCGAGGATCCAGCGCTGCATGGAAGCGTGCAGGCGCTGGTCCACCTCCTCGTGGCTGAGAAAGTTCCGGGCTTCCGGATCCTTCAGCATGCCGGTGTAGAAGGCGTTGGCGAGGTCGGCTGCATGGCGCTGCGCCACTTCGGTGATCCAGGCGCGTGCCGGGGCCGACACGGCCGCGATGTGGTCCCGCCACTGTGCCTCGTGCACCGTGCCGACCGAGTCGACTTCCGCGGACATCCCCATCACCTCTTGGCTTCCAGCTGAACTTCGCACGATAGCACGCAGGGTTTTCCGGTGCGCTCGCAGTGTGGTCCTTGGCCCGCCAGCACGCGGCTCTCCTCCATCACGGCTTCCTGCTGTGTCGGGGTGGCCCGGTTGGCGGCCAGGCGGTGCACCGCGGGCAAAGGCCGGCAGACCCAGATCACCGGGCAGTGGGCAGGGGAGCCCAGCTCCCACGGGCGACGGCGGCGCGATCCCGGCCGTTCCGGAATGGACGGCGTGGGGGGCACCATGGAAAGCTGCGACGGCTCCTCTGGGGACAAGAAGCGCACGGGCTGGCAGCGGGCTGGCGGTGTGCAAACGGCGGAGGGCCTCGTGGGACCACATCCACCCGGACGGCAGACAACAACAGGATGCCAAGGGGCGGGGCCCCGGTCAGCGGCTCACTTGGTCAGGATCAGCTTGCCCAACGCGGTCAGCCGCAGCCGGTAGACCTGATCGCCGTGGCGGATCTCGGCCTGGGCGGCCTGGCCCAGCAGGGTGCGGCTGTCCCAGCGCGGACAGTCGTGGGCCGCCTGGGGTGCGGGCAGCGCCGGAGCGGCCGTCAGCTTGGTGACATCGGGCGAAGTGTTCGGCGAGAGGGGAAGATCGGAAGGCATGTCTGGCATCGTAATGCGAATGATTCGTATTGAATAAATAACCATGCCTTGGACGTGGACGAAGGTGGTGCCGGGGGTGGGGGCACACGGTCTTGCCGTGGCAGTACCACTCGCCAGCCGCGCTCGGCTTGCGCAGAATGCGGGGGTCTTGTTCAGCCGGAGACATGCCATGAAAGGCGATGCCAAGGTCATTGAGTTCCTGAACGCCCAGCTGAAAAACGAGCTCACGGCGATCAACCAGTACTTTCTGCATGCCCGCATGCTGAAAAACTGGGGCCTGATGCGGCTGGCCAAGCACGAGTACGAAGAGTCGATCGAGGAGATGAAGCACGCCGACAAGCTGATTGAGCGCGTCCTGATGATCGAGGGCCTGCCCAACCTGCAGGATCTGGGCAAGCTCTTCATCGGCGAAAGCGCGGTCGAGGTGCTGCACTGCGATCTGAAGATCGAGATGCAGTCCCATCCGGTGCTCAAGGACGGGATCGCTTACTGCGAGAGCGTGCGCGACTACGTCTCGCGCGACATCCTGCTGGAGATCCTGGACGACACCGAGGACCACATCGACCACCTGGAAACCGAGATCGATCTGGTGGCCCAGGTGGGCGAACAGAACTGGTTGCAGACCCAGATCGGCGAGGCCGAAGGCTCCTGATCCATCACGCCCGGGGCCGCCGGTGCGCCGGCTAGGGCATGCCCTTGCTCGGCGTGAGACTATTGAGAAGCATTCGCATT
>JAYSCA010000483.1:0-2787 GCA_041915165.1 Ideonella sp. | reverse complement strand
AGGGCCTGCCGCTGGACCTGCGCGAGGACCGCCACTTCTACACCACGGTGCGCGAGTTCGCCGCCTTCGCCCGCGGCCGCAAGGGCCTGCGGCTGGAACACTGGTACCGCTACCTGCGCCGCCGCTTCGGCGTGCTGATGCGGCCCGACGGCGAGCCCGAGGGCGAGCGCTGGAACTTCGACGCCGACAACCGCGCCGCCTTCGGCCCCGAAGGCCCGGGCCCGCTGCCGGTCCCGCCGCGCTTCGCGCCCGATGCGATCACGCAGCAGGTGCTGGCCCTGGTGCGCACCCGGCTGGCCGGGCATCCCGGCGCGCTCGACGACTTCGCCTGGCCGGTCACACGCGCGCAGGCCCTGCAGGCGCTGGACGCCTTCGTGCGCAAGCGGCTGCCGCTGTTCGGCCGCTACCAGGACGCGCTGTGGGCCGGCGAGCCCTGGCTCTACCATTCGCAGCTGTCGGCGGCGCTCAACCTCAAGCTGCTCGACCCCCGCGAGGTGGTGGCCGCGGCCGAGGCGGCCTGGCGGGCCGGTCAGGTGCCACTGGCCGCTGCCGAAGGCTTCATCCGCCAGATTTTGGGCTGGCGCGAGTGCGTGCGCGGCATTTACTGGACGCGCATGCCGGGCTATGCCGAGCTCAACGGCCTGAACGCCACGCTGCCGCTGCCCGCCTGGTTCTGGACCGGCCAGACGCCGATGGCCTGCCTGCGCGACGCGCTGCGCCAGACCCTGCGCTGGGGCTATGCCCACCACATCCAGCGCCTGATGGTGATCGGCCTCTATGCCCAGCTGCTGGGCGTGCGGCCGCAGGAAGTGCACCGCTGGTTCCTGGCCGTCTATGTCGATGCGGTGGAGTGGGTGGAGCTGCCCAACACCCTGGGCATGTCCCAGCATGCCGATGGCGGGGTGATGGCCAGCAAGCCCTACATCGCCAGCGGCCAGTACCTGCAGCGCCAGGGCGCGCCCTGCGCAGGCTGCGCCTTCGACCCGCGCCAGCGCACCGGCCCGCGGGCCTGCCCCTACACCACGCTGTATTGGGACTTCCTGCTTCGGCACGAAGGCTGGCTGGCCGGCCATCCCCGCCTGGGCATGCAGGTGCGCCACCTCGCCCGCCTGGGCGAGGCCGAGCGCGCCGCGCTGCAGGCCCAGGCCCGGGCGCTGCGCGCGCAGGTGGAACAGCAGGCGCAGGAGGCGCAGATGGCGCCGGCGGAGGTGCCCGCATGAACCAGCCGCTCTCCCGCCCCGAAGCTGCCGCAGCGCTGGAGGTCTTCTTCGACGGCGCCTGCCCGCTGTGCCGGCGTGAGATCGCCCACTACCGTCGGCTCACGCCCCGCCAGCCCATCGCCTGGCGCGACCTGAGCGAGCCCGCGACCTGCGCCGCGCTGGACGACTCCCGCGCGCCGGACCGGGCTGCGCTGCTGGCGCGCTTTCATGTGCGCGACGCGGCCGGGCAGTGGCACGTCGGGGCGGCTGGCTTTCTGCGGCTGTGGGCGGCCCTGCCGCGCTGGTGGCTGCTGGCCGCGGCGGTGCAGGCCCTGCCGGGCGCGCCCTGGCTGGCCGAGCGGGCCTACCGCCGCTTTCTGCGCTGGCGCCCGGCGCTGCAGGCGCGGGCCCGGCGCCTGCTGGGCGAAGGGGCCGAGGCGGACTGCGGCGGTGCCTGCAATCCCGACCGGGGGCGCCATGGCTGAACCGGCCACCGCCCTGGTCTGGTTCAAGCGCGACCTGCGCCTGCGCGACCATGCGCCGCTGGTCGAGGCGGCCCGTTTCGAGCGGGCGTTGGCGCTGGTGCTGATCGAGCCGGCCTGGCTGGACAGCCCCGAATGCCACCCCCGCCACCTGGCCTATCTGCTGGCCTGCCTGGCGCCGCTGCGCGAGGCCCTGGCCGCCCGCGGCCTGCCGCTGCTGGTGCGGGTGGGCGAGGCGGTGTCGGTGCTGGAGGCACTGCGCCGTACGCAGGGCGTGAGCCACCTGCTCAGCCATGAGGAGACCGGCCCCGGCTGGAGCTACACCCGTGACAAGGCGGTGGCCGCCTGGTGCCGGGCCCAGGGCGTGGCCTGGCTGGAATGGCCGCAGACCGGTGTGGTGCGGCGGCTGCGCAGCCGCAGCGGCTGGGCCGCGCAGTGGGCGCGCCGCATGCAGGCGCCGCCGCTGCCGCGCCCGGCCGGCTGGGCTGGCGTGCCCGGGCTGGTGCCCGACCCCTTGCCGACCCTGGGCGATCTGGGTCTGTCCGGCCCGGTGCCCGCGCTGCCACCGGCCGGCGAGGCCGCGGCCTGGGCCGGGCTGGGCAGCTTTCTGCAGGGGCGGGCCGCCGGCTACCGGCGCGCCCTGTCCAGCCCGCTGAGCGCCGAGACCGGCTGCAGCCGCCTGAGCGAGCACCTGGCCTTCGGCACCGTGTCGATGCGCTGCGTCTTCCAGGCCACCGAGCGGGCGCGCCAGGCCACCGCCGATGCCGCGCTGGCCCGCGACCTGACGTCCTTCAGTGCCCGGCTGCGCTGGCACTGCCACTTCATGCAGAAGCTGGAGGACGAGCCGGCGGTGGAGTGGCGCAACTTCTCCCGCGCCCACGACGGCCTGCGGTCCGGCGACGCTGGCTGCGAGGCGCCCTGGCGCCAGGACCTGTTCGAGGCCTGGTGCGAGGGCCGCACCGGCTATCCGATGGTGGATGCCTGCATGCGCCAGCTGCGCGCCACCGGCTGGCTGAACTTCCGCATGCGGGCGATGCTGGTGAGCTTCGCGGCCTACCACCTGTGGCTGCACTGGCGCGCGCCGGGCCTGTTCCTGGCCCGCCAGT
>JAYSCA010000482.1:0-2788 GCA_041915165.1 Ideonella sp. | reverse complement strand
AGGCGGTCCTCGACCGTGACCACACCGGTCAGCGTGCCCAGCTTGCCCAGGTAGCGGATGAAGGACAGCGGGTCCATGCCGTTGCGCAGCACCTCGGGGCCGAAGCGCAGCGACAGGTGCCAGTGGTCCGGGCCGCCCGTGGTGCCGGTGGCCGGGGCCGCCGCCGGGGCTGCGGGGGCCGCGCCGGCTGGTGTGCCCAGATGGTGCTGCAGCCGGGCCAGCAGCGGGGCGTTGCGCTCGGCCCAGGCGGCCTCGCCGGCATCCTCGCCGCGGCCGATCGCGTCGACCTGCAGGCTCATGTGGTCACGGGCTTCCAGCAGCAGGCTGACCAGCGCCGGGTCCAGCGCCAGGTCACCGTCGCGCACCCGGTCGAGCACGCTCTCCAGCACATGGGTGAAGCGCACCACGCCGTCCAGCCCGAAAAGGCCGGCCGAGCCCTTGATCGTGTGGGCGGCGCGGAAGATGGCGTTCACCAGCTCCTGGCGTTCCTCGCTGTCCAGCACGCTCAGCAGCGCGCCTTCCATTTCTTCCAGCAGTTCACGGCTCTCGGCCAGAAAGGTCGGCAGGGCCTGATCCATGTCCAAGGTGCTCATCGCAGGTCTCCAGGCGTCGCGGGGGCGGCTAGTGCAGCAGGGTGTCCAGGCCCATCAGGTCCAGGACCTGGCGGACGGGCTCGCTGGCCGCGGGTATGGCGAACTGCTTGCCGGCGGCCAGGGCGTCCAGCCGGGTGGCCAGCAGCAGCTGCACGGCGCTGCTGTCGAGCTCGCTGACCTCGCTCAGGTCCAGCTGCAGGTCGCCCGGCTGGGCGAGGGCGTCCAGCAGGGTCTGGCGCAGTTCCTGGGCGCGGTAGATGGTCAGCTCGCCGTCCAGGCGCAGGGCGTGTGGGGTGCTCATCGCGGTGCTCCCCGGCTCAAGGCAGGACCAGCTTTTCGACCGCGGCCAGCAGCTGTGGCGGCTGGAAGGGCTTGACCACCCAGGCCTTGGCGCCGGCCATCTGGCCCTCGCGCTTCTTGGCTTCCTGGTTCTCGGTGGTCAGCATGATGACCGGCGTGAACTTGTAGGCCGGCAGGGCCTTGACGGCCTTCAGGAAGCTGATGCCGTCCATGCGCGGCATGTTCACGTCGCTGATGATCAGGTGCACCTTCTGGCCGGTGAGCTTGCCCAGCGCGTCCTGGCCGTCGCTGCCCTCGATCACGGTGTAGCCGGCGCCCTTCAGCGCAATGCCCACCACCTGTCGCACGGAGGCGGAGTCGTCGACGATGAGAATGGTCTTGCTCATGGCAGTCCTCGGGGGTCTCAGAAGAAAGTGATGTCGGTGTCGGCCGCTGCGGGGGTGCTGGCGGCGGGCTGGCTTGGCGTGCCGGTGTGCACCGCGCGCTCATCGGCCATCGCATAGGTGGCGGCCAGCTCGGCCAGCAGCGGGCCGGCGTCCAGTGGGTGTGGCGTGCCGTCCTGTTCGATGCGCTGCTGGTGGGCCAGCACCACCTCGGGCAGGCGCTGCACGTTGTCCCGCACATGGCTGAGGATCTGGCTGACGCGGTCCTGGAACTGCAGCTGCACCAGCGACTCGTAGACCTCGCCCTTGATCTGGGTGCTGCTCTCGCGCAGCTGCTCAGCGGCCTGGCTGAGGCCCTCGGTCAGCGCGCCGAACTCGTGCAGCACGCCCTGGATCGCGGCTTCGGAGGCGCGCATGGCCTCGGCCTCGTTCTGGGCCGAGGCTTCAGCGGCGGCCCGGGCCTCGGCGATGCCCTGGTTGATCACCCGGACCTTCTCGGCGATGTGGGCACCGGTCTCGCCGGAGCGCTGGGACAGCGCGCGCACCTCGGCCGCCACGGTGGCGAAGCCGCGGCCCATCGGGCCGGCGTGGGCCGCCTCAATGGCGGCGTTGATGGCCAGCAGATTGGTCTGCTGGGCGATCTTGGCGACCGCCTCGGCCATGTCCTTGAGTTCGGCGACGAAGCCACTGAGGCCCTGCACCCGGTCCAGCGTGCGCTGGTTGCTGGCCTGCGCGCCATGCAGCGCCTGCAGCACCTCGCTCAGCCGGGTCTCGCTGCGGGCTCGCACGGCCGACGCATCGGCGTGGTCCTGGCCCGCACCCTGGGACAGCGTGACGTCCAGCTGCGAGGCGATGGCGCCGAAGCGCTCGCTCAGGCTGGCGATGGCCTGTTCCATCTGCTGGCGCGAGCTCTCGATCTGGCCGGACCAGACCGGGCTGACCTGCTCGCAGAACACCTGCTCGCTGGCCAGGTAGGCCTTCCAGTCGTCGGGCAGCCCGGTGCGGCCGGCGCGTGGCTTCAGGCGCCAGGCCAGCACGCCGCTCAGGCCGGCCAGCACGGCCCCCAGGCCCCAGCCAGCCGCGGAGGCCCCCGACACCAGCACGGCCCCTGCCGCGCCCACGGCGCCCAGTGCCAGCACCCCGTGCCATTCGGGGCGGATGTGCGAAATCGCGGTGCTCATGAAAGTGATCTCCTTGAGCTTTGGGTTTCGGTAACGCGGTGACACAGAGGAGGACTTTGGCGGCCAATCACGGGGCCTGCATGGCCAATCCCCATCCAATTCAGGGCAAACCGATAATGGGTCGTCAGCAAAGGTTGTGCGTTGTGTCAGTGAAAACTCAAAATGAGGAGATACCGGGGGTGGTGCCCCCATCGACCGCGCCCCTGTGGGTGGCGGGTCACGTGCCGGTGGTGGTGTGGCAGTTGCTGGCCTGCGGGCAGGAACGGGGGGTGTCGCTGACCGCACCGCTCGAACGCCTGGGGCTGAAGCCCGAGGACCTGGAGCGGCCGGG
>JAYSCA010000481.1:0-2789 GCA_041915165.1 Ideonella sp. | reverse complement strand
GCCCTCGGCGAACGGGTCCGGGCCCAAGCCGTCCAGGTGCTGCAGATAGGCGGTGCGCAGGGCGGGGTCGCGCAGCAGCCAGGACAGGCGCCGGTAGACCGCCCGGGTGCTGCCCTCGGGCGCCGGCACGTCGCCGCGCTTGGGGGTGGCGCAGGCCAGCTCGTAGAGCTCGTTGGCCACCCCGTTGATGTAGATCGCCAGCGCCACGCCACCATACATGACGACGCCGAAACGCATCTCGCTGGCGTAATCCGGCCAAAGGCTGGAACGCGAAGGGCCCATGGTTTGCTCCCCCTGTGCTGCGCCGCCGCCCCCCTGGTCCGGTCTGGCGGGGTGCATCATGCCAGCGCGATCGGCCCGGGCCACGCCGCCCGAGCGCGGTCCATCACCCCGCGGGGGGAGCCTTGGGGGCGGCTTCGCCCTCGGGCTTCAGGATGTACCGCGAGGGGGTGTCCTGCCACAGCGACGCCGGCGGCTCCGGCAGCGTTTCAGCCGCGCCCAACACCAGCGTCCCGCCCGGGCACAGGCAGCCCAACAGGCGTGGCACCAGACTGCGCCGCACGTCTTCCGCCAGATGGCACAGCACGTTGCACAGGAAGATCGCATCAAACCGGCCCAGCGCGGGCCAGTTCCCGATCAGGTTCAGCGGCTCGAAGCGAACCCGGCTCGCCAGCCGCGGCACGATCCGGAACCGTCCCACGTGGTCGCTCTGGCCCAGCCGGGCATACCGTTGAAACCAGGCGGAGGGCAGCTCACTGCAGGCGGCCAGGTCATAGACCGCCGCCCGGGCCCGCTGCAACACCCGCAGGGAGACATCGCTGCCCAGCACCTCCCAGCCGCTCGGCCCCAGGGCGTCGTCCAACACCATCGCGATGCTGTAGGCCTCCTGCCCGGTCGAGCAGCCGGCGCTCCACACCCGGGCCGGCGTGGCCGTTTCCGCCCGCGCGCGCAAGCGGTCGCGCAACCACAGCAAGGAGGCAGGGTCGCGGAAAAAGCGGGTTTCGTGGGACAGCAGCAGGTCCAGCGCGCGCGCCTGCTCCGCCGCGTCCTCCTGCAGCCGCTGCAGGTAGGGGCCGAAGCCAGCCAGGCCCAGATCAGCCACCCGCCGCGCCAATCGGCCGGCAACAAAGGGTTTTCGCGTGGGCGGCAGCGCCACCCCGGCGGTCGCGCGCAGCCAGTCCCGGCACCGCTGGAACTCCGCCTCGCCGAGCACCAGTTCGGGCATCCGGCCCCGGTCATCGCCGAAGGCCAGGCAGGCCGGAGAACAAGCGCAGTGGGGGCAGCATTCCCCCATGCTAGAAAACGCCACGCCCCTTGGCCATCAGACAAAATCTGTCCAGATGATCAGCTCTTCCTGAAACAGGCCTCGGTGGAGGCTGACAGCCGGCTCAGGGCTGCGGCGGCAGTACGTCGGCCAGCGCGGCCAGCAGTTCCTGGGAATCGAAGGGCTTGCGCAGGAAGCAGCGCACGCCCAGGGACTGGGCCGACTCGGCATCGACGTGCTCGCTGTAGCCGGTGCACAGCACCACGGGCAGCCCGGGCAGCACGGCCAGCACCGCCCGGCTCAGCTCGGCACCGCTCATGCCCGGCATGGTCTGGTCGGTGATCAGCGCCACCGGATGGGGGACCGTGGCGCCTTCGCGGCCCAGAGCCTGCAGGGCCTCCAGCGCCTTGCGCGGGTCTGCGAACGCGGTGACCTCGAAGCCCCGCTCGCGCAGCAGCTCGGTCAGGAACACCAGCACGGCGGGGTCGTCGTCGACCACCCAGACCGACTCTCCGCCCTGCAGCTGCACCGGCCGCAGCGGCTCGGGCTCGGGCACCGGCGCCGTGCTGGCCGGCGGCAGCATCACCTGCATGATGGTGCCGCCCTCGGGTGGCGTCAGCACCCGCATGTGCCCCCCGGCGCGGTGCACCAGACCGATCACCGAAGCCAGCCCCAGCCCGGTGCCCTTGCCCACTTCCTTGGTGGTGAAGAAGGGATCGAAGATCTTGGGCAGCACGTCCGGGGGAATGCCAGGCCCGTCATCGCGCACCTCCAGCACCACGCAGGGTCCCTGCAAATGCTGGTGGCAGTTGGTGCAGACGGTGTCGCCCAGGTCCTGCAGCGAGAAGCCAAGCTCGATGCGGCCATGCTGGCCGACCGCATCGCGCGCATTGACCACCAGGTTCATCACGATCTGGTGCATGTCCACCGCCGACATGCTGACCGGCGGCACCCCGGTGTCACAGCGCGGGCTGAAGTGGATGCTGCTGGGCAACGAGGAGCGCAGCAGTTCGCAGATCTCCGCCACCACCGGACTCAGGTCGCGGGCCTGGACCGGCCCGGCCTCCTCGGTGCGCACATAGGCCAGCATCTTGGCCACCAGGTCGCGACCCCGCTCGCTGGTGCGCACGATCTCGCGCAGGTACTGGGCCAGCTTGCTGTCGGTGTCCGCCAGATGCCGTTCCAGCCCCAGGCTGGCCAGGCCCATGATGCCGGCCAGCATGTTGTTGAAGTCGTGCGCGATGCCGCCGGTCAGGTGGCCCAGGGCTTCCAGCTTCTGCGACTGCATCTGCTGCTGCTGCAGCACCTCGCGCTCGGCTTCCATGCGGCGCTGGATGCTCAGATCCTCGACGATGGACCAGAGGTAGGGCTGGCCAGCCAGCTCGATGCGCACCCCGTTGAAGCGCAGGGGCACCCGGCTGCCATCGGCCCGGATGTACTCCTTGTCGTACGGGCCATAGCGGCCGGTGTGGGCCACGGCCTGCAGCTGCTCGGCCTCGGCCCGGGCGTATTCAGCCGGGGTCAG
>JAYSCA010000480.1:0-2798 GCA_041915165.1 Ideonella sp. | reverse complement strand
TCTTCGACCTGTTCAAGGTCGGCATCGGCCCCAGCAGCTCGCACACGGTCGGCCCCATGCGGGCGGCCCGCCTGTTCGGCCTGCGCCTGCGCAGCGAAGGGCTGCTGCCGCGCGTGGCCCGCATCCATTGCGGGCTCTACGGTTCGCTGGGTGCCACCGGCAAGGGCCACGGCAGCGACAAGGCCGTGCTGCTGGGCCTGGCCGGGCTGGAGCCCGACACGGTGGACGTGGACCAGGTCCCCACCCTGCTGCTGGACTGGCGCAGCCGCCAGGAACTGCCGCTGCTGGGTGAGCAACCCTTGCGCTTCATTGAGGCCGAGGACCTGCAGTTCTTCAAGCGAGAGACCCTGCCTTTCCACGCCAACGGCATGCGGCTGACGGCCTTCGACGCCGCGGGCGCCGAGCTGTGCCGCCGCATCTACTACTCGGTGGGCGGCGGCTTCGTGGTGAGCGACGAGGTGGCCGCCGACGGCAGCCGGCAGAAGGTCATCGCCCCCGATGCCACCGTGCTGCCCTTGCCCTTCACCACCGGCGCGCAGCTGCTGGCCCAGTGCCGGGCCCAGGGCCTGAGCATCGCCCAGGTGATGCGGGCCAACGAAGGCCATTGGCGCAGCGACGCCGAGACCGACGCCGGCCTGCTGCACATCTGGCAGGTGATGCAGGCCTGCGTGCGCCGCGGCTGCCAGGCCGAGGGCACCCTGCCCGGTGGCTTCCAGGTCAAACGCCGCGCCGCCGCGCTGCACCGGGCCCTGACCGAACACCCCGAGGCGGCCTTGAAGGACCCGCTGCAGGTGCTGGACTGGGTGAACCTCTACGCCCTGGCCGTCAATGAAGAAAACGCCGCCGGCGGCCGGGTGGTGACCGCCCCGACCAACGGTGCAGCCGGCATCGTGCCCGCGGTGCTGCACTACTACCACCGCTTCGTGCCCGGTGCCAACGAACAGGGCGTGATGGACTTCCTGCTCACCGCCGCGGCCATCGGCATCCTCTACAAGGAGAACGCCAGCATCAGCGGCGCCGAGGTGGGCTGTCAGGGCGAAGTGGGCGTGGCCTGCTCGATGGCCGCCGGCGCCCTGGCCGCCGTGCTGGGCGGCACCCCCGAGCAGGTGGAGAACGCGGCCGAGATCGGCATGGAGCACCACCTGGGCCTGACCTGCGACCCGGTGGGCGGTCTGGTGCAGATCCCCTGCATCGAGCGCAATGCCATCGCCGCGGTCAAGGCCCTCAACGCCGCCCGCATGGCCTTGCGCGGCGACGGCACCCACCATGTCAGCCTGGACAAGGTCATCAAGACCATGCGCGAAACCGGCGCCGACATGAAGACCAAGTACAAGGAAACCGCCCGCGGCGGTCTGGCGGTCAATATCGTGGAGTGCTGAGGTCAGCCTATCGCGCTCTGTCGGGCTGGAGCTGGCTACGCCACATTGTGAATCGCGACCGAAAAGGAAACGATGGACAGGAATAAACACAGTGGTGAATACACCCAGGTATCCCACCGGGCGAATTCAGAGCCACGGACGCGTTTGAAAAATCCCACCAAACGAAACTCACCCACCGCCCGCACGAGCATCAGAATGGCCAGGCCATAACTGAACCCACCCAGCACCGGCCGAGGAATGGGCATCTCCAGCAAACCGGAGGCCCCTGCAATCAACGCGGCAAATGAAATCAATGCCAGCCCCACAAAGGCCGTCCCGAGCACCGAGGGCATGAAGACTGGTGAACCATCGACCTCGGGAATGGCCGCAGCCTTGCCCCAAGAGCCGCCAAGAGCCCAGTAAAAATGCCAAAGTCCGAGAATTGAAAATGTCACGCACGCGATGAAAGCCAAGGTGTTGAACATGAAACTTCCCCAACCAGGCGCGCGGTGAAATCGTCGCGTATTGGCACGCGGCGACAGCATCACCCCCAACGATTCGAACCACGGCACAGAGCACCTGATGCGTTGAAAACCATTCGCTGACCTGTCCATGATGCGTTATCCCTGCGCGCGGTGGTAGTCCTCCCCGACCACCGAGAGGGCTGCGTCCCCCATCAATATGACGTCCCTCTGGCACGCCCATGGAAAAGGCCGCCCGAAGGCGGCCTTTCTGCTGACAGATATTCAGGATTGCCTGATCAGCGCACCACGCCAATCGTGGCCTTCTGGCCGGCCTTGAACGTGGACAGGGTCAGCGCGCCGTTCTTGATATCCCCCTTCTCGTCGAAGGAGATCAAGCCGGTCACACCCTTGTAGCCAGCGGTCTTGGCCAGCACCGGCAGGTACTTGGCCGGCTCGGCCGAATTGGCCTTCACCATGGCCTGCGCCATCACCATCATCGCGTCATAGGTGTAGGGCGAGTACAACTGCACTTCGCTGCCAAAGCGCTTTTTGTAGCGGGCGCGGAAGTCTTCCATGGCCTTCACCGCCGCCTTGTCGGTCGGCTCGATGCCGCCGGCTTCCGCGCAAATGAGCTGGCCATCCGCCAGCGCGCCGCCCGCGAGCTTGGGCATCTCGCTGGTGCACAGACCATCACCGCCCATCAGCTTGGCCTGGATGCCCAATTGCTTCATCTGGCGAGCCAAGGGGCCACCAACCGCATCCATGCCGCCGTAGAAGATCACATCGGGCTTGGTGGCCTTGGCGGAGGTCAGGATACCCATGAAGTCGGTGGCCTTGTCGTTGGTGAATTCGCGCTTCACCACCTTGCCGCCGGCCGCCTTCACGCCCTTGTCGAACTCGTCGGCCACGCCCTGGCCATAGGCCGTGCGGTCGTCAATGACGACGATGGTCTTGGCCTTGAGCGTCTGCACGGCGT
>JAYSCA010000479.1:0-2798 GCA_041915165.1 Ideonella sp. | reverse complement strand
GATCTTGAACAGGGCGGCGGCCAGGGTCTTGAGCGCGCCGTGCGCGTGGACGATGGCGTCGTGCGCGGCCATGGCCTCGAAGCGGTTGGGCGCGTTCACCAGGCCCAGGCCGGTGGCCTGGTTCAACAGCGCCACCACGCGGGGGGCGAACTCGGGGTGGGCGTTCAGGCCGGTGCCCACCGCGGTGCCGCCCAGCGCCAGCTCGCGCAGATGGGGCAGGGCGGCGCGCAGATGGGCCTCGGCATGGTCGAGCTGCGCCACCCAGCCCGACATCTCCTGGCCCAGGGTCAGCGGGGTGGCGTCCTGCAGGTGGGTGCGGCCGATCTTGACCAGGTCGGCGAACAGGCGGGACTTGGCCCGCAGGGTGTCGCGCAAGCGGCCCAGCGCCGGCAGCAGCTCGGTCTGCAGGGCCTGGGTGGCCGCCAGGTTCATCGCGGTGGGAAAGACATCGTTGGAGGACTGGCCGAGGTTCACTTCGTCGTTGGGGTGCACCAGGCGCCCCATGCCGAGCGGCCCGCCCAGCAGCTGCGAGGCCCGGTTGGCCAGCACCTCGTTGACGTTCATGTGGGTCTGGGTGCCGGAGCCCGTCTGCCAGACCACCAGCGGAAACTCCTCGTCCCAGCGGCCGGCCAGCACCTCGTCGGCGGCCGCCCCGATGGCCCGGGCCTTGGCCGCATCCAGCAGACCCAGCCCGGCATTGACCTCGGCCGCCGCCCGCTTGACCTGCACCAGCGCCCGCACCAGCGGCAGCGGCATGCGCTCCTGCGAGATCGCGAAGTGCTGCAGCGAGCGCTGGGTCTGCGCGCCCCAAAGGCGCTCGGCGGGCACGCCGATGTCACCAAACGTGTCGTGCTCCAGGCGCTGCTCGCTCATGGCGTTCTCCCGCGGTGAAGGACAAGACCCCGGCACGTCCATGGAATTCGTGAGATAGGCCCGCGGAACAGGCCTGTTCCAGGGCCCGGGACAGGCGGCTGAGCTTACGATGACGACGGAAGTCTGCCAACCGGCCCGGCCGGTGGTGAGGACACTGCCCTCCTTCAGATCACCGTGACACCTCTGTTCCCTTCCTCCGCCACCCGGACCGCCGGGACTTTCACCACGGGGCCGAACCCAGCGGCCCCGCGGGCCTGACATGTCGGCCCTGCCCGGGCCGGCCCCGGCGTCGTCTGCCGTGGCCGGGGAGGAATGGCGCGAACTCTTCGACGCCAGCCCGGCCCCCATGCTGATCCAGCGGCGTGACGACGCGCGTCTGCTGCGGGTCAACCAGGCCCTGGAGACCCTGCTGGGCTACAGCGCCGAGCAGGCCCTGCGGCTGACCCTGCTGGACCTGGTGCCGACGGCCGAACGGGAGCGGCTGCTGCTGCGTCTGGCCGGGCTCGATGACCAGATGGGCATCGGCGAGTGGACCTTCCTGCACCGGGAAGGCCGGACGGTGCGGGTGCGGGTCCAGTCGCGCGCCATCCGCTATCAGGGCCAGCCTTGCCGCCTGGCGGTGTTCACCGATCTGGCCGCGCATGACCGCATCCAGCAGCGCGAACACGACCGGCTGAACCTGCTCGAACACCTGGTCGCCGGAGCGCCTCAGGCCGAGCTGCTGGAGCGGCTGTGCCGCGACTACGAACAGATGTTCCCGGGCAGCCTGTGCTCGGTGCTGCTGCTCGACGACGACGGCCTGCACATCCATCCAGCCGCCGGGCCCCAGCTGCCGGCGTTCTATACCCAGGCCTTGGATGGCCTGGCCATCGGCCCGACCATCGGCTCCTGCGGGGCCGCGATGGCGCTGGGCCGGCGCGTGGTGGTGGAGGACATCGCCACCCATCCCAACTGGGCCGCCTTCCGAGCACTGGCCGGCCAGGCCCGGCTGGCCGCCTGCTGGTCCGAGCCCATCCCTGGCCCCGGGGGGCGCGTGCTCGGCTCGTTCGCGATCTACCACCGCCAACCCGCGCTGCCCACGCCGGAGGAACTGGAGCACATGCAGTTCTCGGTGCAACTGGCCTCCACCGCGATCACGCACCAGCGCACCGTGGGCCAGATGCAGCAGAGCGAGCGCCGGCTCAGCGCCATCCTGGAAGCCATCCCGGACCTGGTCTGGCTGACCGACACCGAGGGCCGCTACCTGGCCTGCAATGCCTCGTTCGAGCGCTTCGTTGGCCAGCCACGGGCCGACCTGCTGCAGCAGGACCGGCTGGCCGCCGTCGACGCCGACACCGCCCGGGCCCTGGTCAGCGGCCATGCCCAGGTGCTGCTGAACGGCAAGGCCATCACCACCGAGCAGTGGCTGCACCCCGCCGGCCAGCCCGGCCGGCAGCTGTTCGCCACCATCAAGTCCCCGCTGTTCGACGCCCAGGGCCAGGTGGGGGGCGTGCTGGGCGTGGCGCGCGACATCACGCTGATCAAGCAGGGCGCCCGCGCGGTGGCCGAACAGGAACGGCTGATCGACACCATGTTCGGCCAGACCACCGACGCGATCGCGCTGATCGACCCGGTCACGCTGGGCTTCGTGACCTTCAACCCGGCCGCCTGGCAGGGGCTGGGCTACAGCCGCGAGCGCTTTGCCGGGCTGCGGGTGACCGACATCCAGCCGCTGATGGACGAAGCCGAGATCCGCCGCGTGCTGGCCCGCGTGCTGGCCGGTGAGACCCTGAGCCTGGACACCGAGCACCGCGACCAGGCGGGGCGCCATCAACAGATCCACCTGAAGCTGCGTCAGCTGACCTACGCCGGCCGGGCGCTGGTGTCGGCCGTCTGGCGCGACATCACCGAAAGCCGCCAGCGCGAGGCCCGCATCCAGCGCCTGA
>JAYSCA010000478.1:0-2812 GCA_041915165.1 Ideonella sp. | reverse complement strand
CACCACCTCGGCGGTGGAGAAGCCCGGCGCGAAGATGAGGCCGTAGACCTCCTGGTCGGTCAGGGTGTCGGGGGCATCCAGGCCGCGCTCGCGGGCCTTCTGCAGCAGCTTCTGGCGGTTCAGGCCGCGGCCGTCGTCGCGCACTTCGATCACGATCGAGCCCCCCTGGTGGGAGGCCACCAGCGTGACGGTGCCATGCTCGGGCTTGCCCTTGGCCAGTCGGTCGGCCGGCAGTTCGATGCCGTGGTCGCAGCTGTTGCGCACCAGGTGGGTCAGCGGGTCGGTGATCTTCTCGACCAGGCCCTTGTCCAGTTCGGTGGCCTCACCCTGGGTGACCAGGTCGACCTTCTTGCCCAGCTTGCCGGCCAGGTCGCGCAGCATGCGGGGGAAGCGGTTGAACACCATCGACATCGGAATCATGCGGATCGACATCACCGCTTCCTGCAGGTCGCGGGTGTTGCGTTCCAGATCGGCCAGACCGGAGAGCAGCTGCTGGTTCAGCGCCGCGTCCACATTGCGGCTGTTCTGGGCCAGCATGGCCTGGGTGATGACGAGTTCGCCGACCAGGTTGATCAGCTGGTCGACCTTTTCGACCGAGACGCGCAGCGTGGTGGAATCCATGCCGCCCTTGGCCTCGGGCTTGTGGGCGGCGGGCTTGGGTGCCACCGGGGCCGCGGCCGGTGCCGGGGCGGCGGCTGGTGCCGCGGCCACGGGGGCCGGCGCCGCAGCGGCGCTGGGGTCCGCGCTCGGTGAGCCCGGTGCGTTGTCGAAGAAGCCGTAGCCCCGTTCCTCTTCGGCGCTCGGCTTGGCCGGGGCGCCGGGGGCGCCTTCATGGAAGCCGTAGCCCGGACTCATCGGCAGCAGCTGCATCGATTCGCGGGCGACGTGGAAGGTGAACAGGTCCAGCAGATCGCCGTCGCTGGTCGTGGTCACGATGCGGTAGCGGCGGATGCCATCGGCGGCATGGCCGGCGTCCAGCGGCTCGATCGTGCCCAGGTTGGTGATTTCCTTGAACAGCTCGAACAGGTTGTCGGCCTGTTCCGGGTGGTCCAGCGGGCCCACGCGCAGTTCCACCGCGCGGGCGCCATTGGGCACCGGGGCGGCGGCGGCCGGTTCGGCGGGCGCTGCCACCGGGGCGGGGGCGGCAGCCACGGGTGCCGCGGCGGGGGCCGGGGCCTGTCCGCCTTCGGCCATGGCGCGGATGTGGGCCACCAGGGTCGAGGTGTCGGGCGCATCGGCGCCGGAGCCCTGGTGGCGGGCCAGCAGGGCCTTCAGCGCATCACCGGCTTCCAGCAGCACGTCCACCATCGGCGGGGTGGGTTGCAGTTCGTGGCGACGCAGCTTGTCCAGCAGCGTCTCCATCTGGTGGGTCAGCTCGGCCACGTCGGTGAAGCCGAAGGTGGCGGCGCCGCCCTTGACCGAGTGCGCGCAGCGGAAGATGGCGTTGAGCTCCTCGTCGTCGGCGGTGCTCAGGTCCAGCTCCAGCAGCTTCTGCTCCATGGCCTCCAGGTTCTCGCCGGCCTCCTCGAAGAAGACCTGGTAGAACTGGGTCAGGTCGATGCCGTCGCTGGTGCCGTGGTCGTGTGTGGTGTCGCCCATGGGTGCTAGTTCCTCGTTCGTGTCGTACTGCTTGGCTGGCGGGGCTGGCCGCGGCTCAGCGAATCACTTTGCCGATCACTTCGATCAGCTTGGCCGGGTCGAAGGGTTTGACCAGCCAGCCGGTGGCGCCGGCGGCACGCCCGGCCTGCTTCATCTGGTCGCTGGACTCGGTGGTCAGGATCAGGATCGGCGTGGCCTTGAACTTCGGGTTCTCGCGCAGTTTCTTGGTCAGGCTGATGCCGTCCATGCGGGGCATGTTCTGGTCCGTCAGCACCAGGTTGAAGTCACGCTGGTTGGCCTTTTCCCAGGCGTCCTGGCCATCCACCGCCTCGACGACATTGAAGCCGGCGTTTTTCAGGGTGAAGGCCACCATTTGGCGCATCGAGGGGGAATCGTCAACGGCGAGGATCGAGTGCATTGCAGTTCTCCGGGCTTTTTCTGGAATCAGGTGGGCGCGTGGCGAATGTCAGAAGAGTTCGATGGAACCAGCGTCCATCTCATCCTGGGTCACGGGATTGGGGCGGACGGGGCTGTCCTCGACGATGGCGGCCCCATCCTCGTCATCGCCCATCGCATCGCGGGCGATGCGGTCCACGCAGCTGCGCAAGCGCTTCTGTGTGTGGTCGATCAGCTGCGTGGCCATGTCGTGAAACTGGAGGGCGGTGACGGCGCTGGCCAGGCTCTGCATGGCGCCGTGCAGGGCACCGTGGTCGATGTCGGGCAGCACGGCCAAGGCGCGCAGGGTCTCGTTGAGCTGGCTGCTGGCCCCATAGAAATGGGAAGACAGCGTCTGGCTGGCATCGTCCAGCAGGCGCTGCAGTCGCTCCAAATCGTTGCTGGCCACCATCAGGTGATCCTGCAAGTCCGCCGCTGCCATCAGGGGCAGAGGCATTCCCGCAGGGGCGGCAACGGGGGATTCTGTCGTTGGCATCGTGGCTCCAAGACACTCGGTTCGTGCCTCCCAACGGCAAGGGGCAGCCCGCGAACGGACTGCCTCCGCGGACCTGCCGGGGAGTTGCAGACCATTTTTCGGCACGAACCGGGCATTTATTGAACGAATCACGCCAACTTTCCGGGCGTATTTCCGATCCTTGCCATTCACAAGCGTCCCCGACCCTGGGCGATACTTCGCGCCATGACCCCTCAAGCCGAACCGCGCCGTGTGCTGCGGGTGCTCCATCTGGAGGACTCCGAGCTCGACCACGAGCTGGCG
>JAYSCA010000477.1:0-2812 GCA_041915165.1 Ideonella sp. | reverse complement strand
AGCTCGTGGGGTTCGGACCGCTTCGTACAATCCCGTCAATGAGCTTTGTCCACCTGCGCCTGCACACCGAATACTCCGTCGTCGATGGGACCTTGCGGATCGACGATGTGGCGGCGGCGGCCAAGGCGGACGGCCAGTTGGCGCTGGGCATCGCCGACCTGAGCAACCTGTTCGGGGCGGTCAAGCACTACAAGGCCTGCCGCGGCAAGGGCGTCAAACCGGTCATCGGTTGCGACGCCTGGGTCGAACCCATGGCCTGCGCGCCCGACGCCCCGCCGGGGCGCCTGCTGTTGCTGGTGCAGGACGTGGCCGGCTACCACAACCTGTCCGAGCTGCTGGCCCGGGCATGGACGCGCAACGTCCAGCGCAACCAGGCCCTGATCCGCTGGGACTGGCTGCAGGAGCTGGGCGAGGGGCTGATCGTGCTGTCCGGGGCCGAATTCGGTCCGGTCGGGCAGGCGCTGCTGGCCGGTGACACGGCGCGGGCTCGCCTGGCGGCCAAAACCCTGGCCGAACTCTTCCCGGACCGCTTCTACATCGAGCTGCAGCGCGGCGGCTTGCCGCACCACGAGGCGCTGGTGCGGGCCTCGGTGCCGCTGGCGGCGGAATTGCAGCTGCCGGTGGTGGCCACGCACCCGGTGCAGTTCCAGACCCGGGACGACTTCGAGGCCCACGAAGCGCGGGTCTGCGTGGCCGAAGGCGAGACGCTGGCCAACCCGCGGCGCGTCAAGCGCTTCTGCCCGGACCAGTACTTCAAGAGCCAGGCCGAAATGGCGGCCTTGTTCGCCGACATTCCCTCGGCCCTGAGCAACACGCTGCGCATTGCGATGCGCTGCAACCTGACGCTGGTGCTGGGCAAGCACTACCTGCCGGACTTCCCGACGCCGGTGCAGTCGGACGGCACGCGCATGCCGATCGACGAGTTCCTGCGGCAGGAGTCCTACGAGGGCCTGGAAAAGCGGTTGGAACTGCTGTTCCCCGACCCGGCCGAGCGCGAGGCCCAGCGGCCGCACTATGTCGAGCGGTTGGAGTTCGAGCTGCACACCATCCTGCAGATGGGCTTTCCGGGCTACTTCCTCATCGTGTCGGACTTCATCAAGTGGGCCAAGGCCAATGGCTGTCCGGTGGGGCCGGGCCGGGGCTCCGGGGCTGGCTCGCTGGTGGCCTATGCGCTCTACATCACGGACCTGGATCCGCTGAAGTACAACCTGCTGTTCGAGCGCTTCCTGAACCCGGAGCGGGTGTCCATGCCTGACTTCGACGTGGACTTCTGCCAGAGCAACCGCGACCGGGTGATCGAGTACGTGAAGGAGCGCTACGGCCGCGAGGCGGTGAGCCAGATCGCCACCTTCGGCACGATGGCCGCCAAGGCCGCGCTGCGCGACGTGGGCCGGGTGCTGGGCATGGGCTTTGGCCATGTCGACTCGATCGCCAAGCTGATCCCGGCGCCGCCGGGTAAGCATGTGACGCTGGCCAAGGTGCCCGAGAAGCCCAACCCCAAGCTGGTCTACGCCCGCCTGGAGGCGCCCGAGCTGGAGCAGCGCGAGGCGGCCGAAGAGGAAGTGGCGGCGCTGCTGAGCCTGGCCGAGCGGGTCGAGGGCATGGTGCGCAACATCGGCATGCACGCCGGGGGGGTGCTGATCGCGCCGGGCAAGATCACCGACTTCTGCCCGCTCTACCAGCAGCCGGGCAGCGAATCGGCGGTCAGTCAGTTCGACAAGGACGACGTCGAGCAGATCGGCCTGGTGAAGTTCGACTTCTTGGGTCTGGCCACACTGACCATCCTGGAGCTGGCCAAGGAGTTCATCACCAGCCGCTACCCGGAGCAGAAGGACTTCGCCTTCGAGAAGATCCCGCTCGATGACCGGGCGGTCTACAAGCTCTTCACCGACGGTCTGACCGAGGCGGTGTTCCAGTTCGAATCGCGCGGGATGCAGAGCATGCTGCGCGACGCCCAGCCCAGCCGGCTGGAGGACCTGATCGCCCTGAACGCGCTCTACCGGCCAGGCCCGATGGACCTGATCCCCAGCTTCATCGCCCGCAAGCACGGGCGTGAAGAGGTGATCTACCCCCACCCGCTGCTGGAGAAGGTGCTCTCCGAGACCTACGGGATCATGGTCTACCAGGAGCAGGTGATGCAGAGCGCCCAGGTGCTGGGCGGCTACAGCCTGGGCGGCGCCGACTTGCTGCGCCGGGCCATGGGCAAGAAGAAGCTCGAGGAGATGGCCAAGCACCGGCAGATCTTCCGCGAGGGGGCGGCCAAGAAGGGCATCACGCAGGAGAACGCCGACGAGGTGTTCGACCTGATGGAGAAGTTCGCGGGCTACGGCTTCAACAAGTCGCACGCGGCCGCCTACTCGCTGCTGGCCTACCACACCGGTTGGCTCAAGGTGCATTACGTGGCCGAGTTCTTCGCGGCCAACATGACGATCGAAATCAGCGACACCGACAAGCTCAAGGTGCTGCTGACCGACGCGGTCAAGAACTTCGGCGTGCGCTGCGAGCCGCCCAGCGTCAACCGCGGCGTCTACCGTTTCGAGCCGCTGCCGGGCGAGGCGGGGCGCAAGGGCATCCGCTACGGCCTGGGGGCCATCAAGGGCACGGGCCAGGGGGCGATCGAGGCCATCGTGGCCGCCCGCGAGGCCGATGGCCCGTTCACCAGCCTGTTCAACTTCTGCAGCCGGATCGACAAGGGCAAGGTCAACAAGCGGGTGGTCGAGGCCCTGATCAAGGCCGGGGCCTTCGACGAATTGCACCCGGACCGGGCCGCCGCGCTGGCCAGCATCGGCCTGGCCTTTGAGTGGGCCGAGAC
>JAYSCA010000476.1:0-2816 GCA_041915165.1 Ideonella sp. | reverse complement strand
ACCAGCCTGGCCCGGCCGGGGCTGGTCCCGGTGACGCTGGGTCTGCCGGCCCTGCCCGCCATCGCCCTGGTGGCCCGCTGGCGTGGCCCGGAGCCCCTGCCCAGCGCCCGGCGGCTGCTGACCCTGCTGCAGCGGCAGTTGGACGGTGCGTCCCCCGCCAGCCGCCGCCCCCTTCCCAGCCTGTCTTGAGCCGCATCAAGACAGCCCGCCCCTCCGCCTTCCTAGACTGCCCTCCAAACCGTCAGCCTGACGGTGTCTGGAGTTTTGTCATGCCCGTTTCCGATCCCGCCGCCACGACAGCACCGGCGTCGTCCCCCGCCGCCGCCCCGCCCCAGGCGCCGGGCTGGGGCCCGCGGCTGGGCCTGCTGGCCGCCTTCGCCGCGCTGGCCGCGGTGGTGGGGATGCCCGCTGCGCCGGGCCTGCCGCCGTCCGGGCAGATGATGCTGGGCATCCTGGCCTTCGCGGTGATCGTCTGGATCACCGAGGCGCTGGACTATGCCGTCAGCGCGGTGGTGATCGGCGCGCTGATGACCTTCCTGCTGGCCCTGACGCCAGAGCTGGGCAAACCCGGCGAGGCCGCCGCCAGCGCCGCCATGGGCACCAGCAAGGCACTGAACCTGGCCCTGAACGGCTTCGGCAACAGTGCGGTCGCCCTGGTGGCCGCCGCCTGCTTCATCGCCGCAGCGATGACCGCCACCGGGCTGGACCGGCGCATCGCGCTGAAGGTGCTCTCCAAGGTCGATGCGCAGGTCAACCACATCGTGATCGGCGCGATGGTGGTGGGCTTTCTGCTGTCCTTCATCGTGCCCAGCGCCACCGCGCGCATGGCCTGCCTGATGCCCATCATGATGGGCTTCGTGCAGTCCTTCGGGGTGGACAAGCGCAGCCGCTTCGCCGGCCTGCTGATGATCACCGCCGCCCAGACCACCAGCGTCTGGAACGTCGGCATCAAGACCTCGGCGGCCCAGAACATGGTGGCCGTCGGCTTCATTGAAAAGCAATTCGGCACCGGCATCACCTGGACCGACTGGTTCATCGCCGGCGCGCCCTTCTCGGCCCTGCTGACGGTGGCGCTCTACTTCATCCTGACCCGCATGATGAAGCCGGAGATGACCGAGATCCCCGGCGGTCAGGCGGCCATCCGCGCCCAGTTGGCCGAACTAGGGCCGATGAGCGCCAAGGAGTGGAAGCTGCTGGCGGTGGTGCTGGTGCTGCTGGGCTTCTGGTCCACCGAGGGGGTGCTGCACCATGTGGACACCTCGTCCAGCACCATCGCCGCGATCGCGCTGATGCTGATGCCGCGCATCGGCGTGATGAGCTGGAAGGAGTCGCAGCGCGGCTTTCCCTGGGGCACGGTGGTGTTGTTCGCGGTGGGCATCAGCGTGGGCTCGGCCCTGCTGAAGACCCAGGCCGCTGCCTGGCTGGCCCAGCTGATCGTCACCCACCTGGGCCTGGCCCAGGCCAGCGCCTTCACGATCCTGATGCTGCTGTCGCTGTTCCTGATCGTGATCCACCTGGGCTTTGCCAGCGCCACCGCACTGGCCTCGACGATGATCCCCATCGTCATCAGCGTGCTGGGCGCGGTGCAGACCCCTGGCATCCAGGTGGTCGGCATGACCATGCTGCTGCAGTTCGTGGTGAGCTTCGGCTTCATCCTGCCGGTCAACTCACCCCAGGCGATGATCGCCTTCAGCACCGAGACCTTCAGCGCGCGCGACTTCGTGCGCACGGGCCTGGTGCTGACCCTGGCCGCGGTGGCGCTGCTGGTGGTGTTCGCGCTCACCTACTGGCCCTGGATGGGCTACATGACCCGCGCGGCCTGAGCCGGCGGGTCACAGGTCGGCCGACTCAGCCTTGCAACTGGGTCAGCTCGGCCTGGGTCTGGATGACGCGCGAGACGATGCCGTAGGCCACGGCTTCGTCGGCGTTCATCCAGAAATCGCGCTCGATGTCCTGCGCCACCTTGTCCAGCGGCTGGCCGGTCTGCTCGGCGATCACCTTGGCGATGCGGGCGCGGGTGCGGATGATCTGCTCGGCCTGGATCGCGATGTCGGTGGCCTGGCCGCCGGCGCCGCCCGCCGGCTGGTGGATCAGGAAGCGGGTGTTGGGCAGACACAGGCGCCGCTCCTTGGGCGCCGCCAGGTAGATGTGCGCCGCGGCGCTGCCGACCCAGCCGGTGCCCAGCACATACACCGGCGCGTTGACGAAGCGGATCATGTCGTGGATGGCGTCACCGGATTCCACGTGGCCGCCCGGCGAGCACACCAGCACGGTGATGGGCTTGTCCGATTCGGTGGCCAGCGACAGCAGGCGGCGGCAGGTCAGCTGGGCCAGCTTGTCGTTGATCTCGCCGAACACCATCACGGTGCGCGACTTGCTGGTGAACTGGTCGTCCGGCCGGGTGTTCTCCTCGGCGGCGTTGGGCGTGTCCTTGGCGTCGGCCAGGCGGTTCATGGGCATCTCCTTGGCAAGGCGATGGCGGGTCAACAGGACCCGCCGATGGGGCTCATTGTGCGTCGGTCTCGGAGGCGTCTTCCCAACCGAGGCGCTGCAGTCGAGCGCGCAACCGGGAAATCTCGTCCTCCAGGTCAGCCACCAGGGCCGCCAGTTCGGGCACGGCGTCGAAGTCGCGCTCCAGCGAGGCCATGCGGCAGGCCCGCTGCAGCATGGCGGCGTCGAAGCATTCGTCCGCTTCGCCGGCCACGCTCTGCAGCAGCCCGGCGCGCAGCCGGGCCCGCACCCAGTCGGGCGGCAAGGCGCCCAGGTTGCACAGTTCGTCCAGACTCAACCAGGCGTCCAGGGTTGTGATGTGCCGG
>JAYSCA010000475.1:0-2831 GCA_041915165.1 Ideonella sp. | reverse complement strand
CCCGTGACCCCGTGGAAAGGAACCCATCGTGAGCACCGATGTTGTGGACGCCCCGATGGCGGTGGACGGCGTGGCCGACTTCCTGGCCGCCCGCCGCTGGCTGCTGGACCATCGCGAGGACCTGGCCACCGCCTGCGCCGGCTTTCGCTGGCCGCGGCTGACGCGCTTCAACTGGGCGCTGGACTATTTCGACGCGATGGCCCGCGGCAACGAAGCGGTGGCCTTGTGGATCGTGCACGAGGACGGCCGGGAGGAGCGGGTCAGCTTCGCCGAGCTGTCGCGGCGCTCCCACCAGGTGGCGGTCTGGCTGCGCGCCCAAGGCATTCAGCGCGGCGACCGGGTGCTGCTGATGCTGGGCAACGAGCGGGCGCTGTGGGAGTCGATGCTGGCCTTGATGAAGCTGGGGGCGGTCATCGTGCCGGCCACGGCCCAGCTGGTGCCGCAGGACCTGGCCGACCGCTTTGCCCGGGGCGAGGTGCGCCATGTGATCTGCGCGGCCCACCAGCGCGGGAAGTTCGAGGCCATTGCCGGGGACTACACCCGCATCGTGGTCGGGCAGGCAGCGCCGGGCTGGCGTGCCTACGATGAGTCCGTTGCGGCCTCGACCGACTTCCAGCCCGAGGGCGAGACCCGGGCCAGTGACCCGCTGCTGCTGTACTTCACCTCCGGCACCACCACCCAGCCCAAGCTGGTCGCGCACAGCCATGAGAGCTATCCCGTCGGCCACCTGTCCACCATGTACTGGCTGGGCCTGCGGCCGGGTGATCTGCACCTGAACATCTCCAGCCCGGGCTGGGCCAAGCATGCCTGGAGCACGTTTTTCGCGCCCTGGAATGCCGGGGCCGGGGTGTTCGTGCTGAACCGGTCCCGCTTCAGCGCCCCGGCGCTGTTGCAGGCCCTGGCCACCCACCCGGTGCGCTCGATGTGCGCACCCCCGACGGTGTGGCGCATGCTGCTGCAGGGCGGGCTGGGGCCGCGCCCGGTGTCGCTGACCGATGTGCTCAGCGCCGGCGAGCCCCTGCAGGCCGACCTGATCCAGGCGGTGCGGGCGCATTGGGGGCTGTCCCTGCGCGACGGCTATGGGCAGACCGAGACGACTTGCCAGATTGGCAACCCGCCCGGGCGCGCGCTGGTGCCGGGCTGCATGGGCTGGCCCATGCCCGGCTACCGGGTGGAACTGCTGGACGCCGAGGACCGCCCGGCCCACGAAGGCGAGATCAGCCTGCCGCTGGATGGCCCGCTGCCGCCCTTGATGCTCGGGTATGCCCGCGACCCGGAGCGCAACGGCCGCGCCACGCGCGCCGGCCATTACCGTACCGGCGACCTGGCCCGGCGTGACGCCGATGGCGGCTTCTACTACCTGAGCCGGGCCGACGATGTGTTCAAGTCCTCCGACTACCGCATCAGCCCGCCGGAGGTGGAGGCGGTGCTGCTGCAGCATCCAGCCGTGGCGGACGTGGCGGTGGTGCCTTATCCGGATGAGACCCGGCTGGCCTATCCCAAGGCCTATGTCAGCTTGAAGCTCGGCTGGACGCCCGGACCGGCGCTGGCCCAGGACCTGATGCGCTTCGGGCGCGAGCACCTGGCGCCCTACAAACGGGTGCGCCGGGTCGAGTTTGCCGAGTTGCCGCGCACGATCTCCGGCAAGGTGCAGCGGGGTCTGCTGCGGGCCCGCGAGCTGGGCCGTGCCGCCTGCGGCACCCGCTCGGCGCAGGAACACCGGGAAGAGGACGACGCGGCCGTGTGACGGCTGTGAAGCCGCCGGGCGCTCACAGGGCGCGCAAGGCCTGCGCGACCTCGGCAGCGCGGGGGCGCTGTGTGGGCACCGGGCTCAGGCAGGCGTCGCGCAGCGCCGTCAGGGCCGGCGTGGGCGCCTCGGTGCAGCGCATCAGCAGTTCTTCCAGCAGGTAGCCCAGCGCGCGCACGTCCAGCCGCTGCATCGCCAGGGCCTGGGCCGCCGGCAGCGGGGCCAGCAGGGTGGCGGCGCCGAAATCGCCCAGGCGGGCGTGGCCCGCCGCATCGTGCAGGATGTTGTGGGCGTAGAAGTCCCCGTGGGCCAGGCCGCGTGCATGCAGATGGCCGAGCGCCGACGCCATGTCGCTGGCCAGTTGGCGCACGGCGGCGGGTGAGAGGCGCAGCGTCTGCGGGTAAATGTCCCGGGTGCAGGAGGCCAGGCTGGGCGGGCCGGCCAGCGGCTGGAACTCGGTCCCGATCAGCGGCATCAGCAGCCCCTGGGCCTGGGCGGGATGGCCGGTGAGCCGGGCCTGCACCGCGATCAGCGCGGGGTGGGTGCCGGCCTGCAGCCAGGTCGCCAGCTCGGTGCCGGGCAGGCCGTCGCTGGTCAGCTCGCCCTTGAACACCTTCAGCGCGGCGTGCTGGCCCGCGGCGCCTTGCACGTGGTGGATCTGGCCGGAGGCGCCTTCGCCCAGCAGCCGCTGGTACTGCAGGGCGGACCAGGCGATCTCCGGCAGTTCCGACTGCTGCCGCACCGCGGCCTCATGGGCCAGGCTCATCGGGTTGCCGCCGCAGGCCAGCCAGGCCAGCCGGGGCAGGGTCAGCAGGCCGTCGGGCAGGGCGGTCAGCTGGTTGGCGGCGATGCGCACCAGTTCCAGCTGATGGCAGTCGGCCAGGCTGTCCGGCAGTGCGCTCAGCCGGTTGCCGGCCAGGGCCAGCTTCTGCAGCCGTTCGCGCCGCCCCAGGGCCTCCGGCAGCGTCTCAAGGTGGTTGTCGGTCAGGATCAGCCAGCGCAGACGGGGCGGCAGCGCCTCGGCGGGCACCTCGCGGATCTGGTTGGCCTTGAAGCCGATCATCTCCAGCGACGGGCAGCGGCC
>JAYSCA010000474.1:0-2837 GCA_041915165.1 Ideonella sp. | reverse complement strand
CGGCATCTACGTGCCCGGCGGCAAGGCGGCCTACCCCTCCAGCGTGCTGATGAACGCCCTCCCGGCCCATGTGGCCGGCGTGGGCGAGATCATCATGGTCGTGCCCACCCCCAAGGGCGAGAAGAACGCGCTGGTGCTGGCCGCGGCCTATGTGGCCGGCGTGACCCGCGCCTTCACCATCGGCGGCGCCCAGGCCGTGGCCGCGCTGGCCTACGGCACCGCCACCGTGCCGGCGGTGGACAAGATCACCGGCCCGGGCAATGCCTACGTGGCCAGCGCCAAGCGCCGCGTCTTCGGCCAGGTCGGCATCGACATGATCGCCGGCCCCAGCGAGATCCTGGTGCTGGCCGACGGCACGACCCCGCCCGAGTGGGTGGCGATGGACTTGTTCAGCCAGGCCGAGCACGACGAGCTGGCGCAGAGCATCCTGCTGTGCCCGGACGCCGCCTACCTGGCCCAGGTGCGCGCCGAGATCGAACGCCTGCTGCCCGGCATGCCGCGCCAGGCCGTGATCCGCGCCAGCCTGGAAGGCCGTGGCGCGCTGATCCAGACCCGCTCGATGGACGAGGCCTGTGCCATCGCCAACCGCATTGCGCCGGAGCACCTGGAGGTCTCCAGCGCCGAGCCCCACCGCTGGGAGCCGCTGCTCAAGCACGCCGGCGCCATCTTCCTGGGCGCCTACACCAGCGAAAGCCTGGGCGACTACTGCGCCGGCCCCAACCACGTGCTGCCCACCTCGGGCACCGCGCGTTTCTCGTCGCCCCTGGGCACCTACGACTTCCAGAAGCGCTCCAGCCTGATCGAGGTCAGCGCCGAAGGCGCGCAGATCCTCGGCCCCATCGCCGCCGAACTGGCCTATGGCGAGGGCCTGCAGGGCCACGCCCGCGCCGCCGAGTTGCGCCTGAAGAACCGTGCTTGAAAAGGATCCGACGATGAGCCGCTACTGGAGTGAGATCGTCCGCACGCTGACCCCCTACGTGCCGGGCGAACAACCGAAGATCGACGGGCTGGTCAAGCTCAACACCAACGAGTGCCCCTACGGCCCCAGCGAGAAGGTGCTGGCCGCCATCGTCGGGCAGAACAGCGAATCCCTGCGCCTGTACCCGGACCCGCAGGCCAGCGCGCTGAAGGCCGCCATCGCCCGTCGCCATGGTCTGACCACCGACCAGGTCTTCGTCGGCAATGGCTCCGACGAGGTGTTGGCGCATGTGTTCCTGGGGCTGCTCAAGCACGACGCGCCGCTGCTGTACCCGGACATCAGCTACAGCTTCTACCCGGTCTACGCCAAGCTCTACGGCATCGCCACCCGCGAGATCCCGCTGGCCGAGGATTTCTCGCTGCGGGTGGACGACTACCTGCAGGCGGGGCCGAACGGCGGCATCATCTTCGCCAACCCCAACGCCCCCACCGGCCGGCCGCTGCCGCTGGCCGAGATCCGCCGCCTGCTGCAGGGCAACCCCGATTCGGTGGTCGTGGTGGACGAGGCCTACGTGGACTTCGGTGGTGAATCGGCGGTGGGCCTGATCGCCGAGTTCCCGCAGCTGCTGGTGGTCCACACCCTGTCCAAGTCGCGCGCGCTGGCCGGCCTGCGGGTGGGCTATGCGATGGGCCACCCCGAGCTGATCGAGGCGCTGACCCGCGTCAAGGACAGCTTCAACTCCTACCCGCTGGACCGCCTGGCCATCGCCGGTGCGGTGGCGGCGATCGAGGACGAGGCCTGGTTCCAGGCCACCTGCCAGAAGGTGGTGGCCACCCGCGAACGCATGGTGGCCGGGCTGCGGGCCCGTGGCTTCCAGGTGCTGCCCTCGGCCGCCAATTTCGTTTTCGCCCAGCGCCCTGGCAGCGACGGCGCCGCGCTGGCGGCCGGCCTGCGCGAGCACAAGGTGCTGGTGCGGCACTTCCGCCAGCCCGCGCGTGTCGCCCCCTTCCTGCGCATCAGCGTGGGCACCGAGGCGCAGACCGATGCGCTGCTCGCGGCGCTGGACGCCATCCTGGCCTGACCCCTCGATTTCCCCTGGAGCACGACCTCATGCGCACCGCCAAGGTTTCCCGCAACACCCAGGAGACGAAGATCAGCGTCTCGCTCAACCTGGACGGCACGGGCCAGTCCCAGCTGGCGACCGGCATCGGCTTCTTCGACCATATGCTGGACCAGATCGCCCGCCATGGCCTGATCGACCTGGAGATCGCCGCCGAGGGCGATCTGCACATCGACGGCCACCACACCGTGGAGGATGTGGGCATCACGCTGGGCCAGGCGGTGGCGCAGGCCGTGGGCGACAAGAAGGGCATCACCCGCTACGGCCACAGCTACGTGCCGCTGGACGAGGCGCTCTCGCGCGTGGTGGTCGATTTTTCCGGCCGCCCGGGCCTGGCGATGGACGTGAACTTCAGCGCCGGCATGATCGGCGCACTGGATACCCAGCTGGTGTTCGAGTTCTTCCAGGGTTTCGTCAACCATGCGGGCGTGACCCTGCACATTGACAACCTCAAGGGCCACAATGCCCACCACCAGTGCGAAACGATCTTCAAGGCCTTTGGCCGCGCACTGCGCATGGCGCTGACGCCGGACCCGCGCTCCGCGGGCGTGATTCCGTCCACCAAGGGATGTCTCTGAGATGAGTCGCCGCACCGTCGCCGTCGTCGATTACGGCATGGGCAACCTGCGCAGCGTGTCGCAGGCCGTGATGCATGTGGCCCAGGACAGCGGGCTGGAGGTGATCGTCACCGCCCGGCCGGACGAAGTGCGCGCCGCCGAGCGGGTGGTGTTGCCCGGCCAGGGCGCGATGCGCGACTGCATGCGCGAGCTGCGCGACTCCAGCCTGCAGGAGGCGGTG
>JAYSCA010000473.1:0-2840 GCA_041915165.1 Ideonella sp. | reverse complement strand
ACCGGCAGCACCGGGTGGTTCTGGAAGGCCGGCGGCCGGTCGCGCTCGGCGTCGGGCAGCGCGATCCAGAGCTGGGCCGCGTGCATGCGGGCGCCGTCGGCGGCCGAGTCCTCGGTGTGGGCGATGCCGTGGCCCGCCGTCATCAGGTTGACCTGCCCGGGGCGGATCAGCTGCTGGTGGCCCAGCGAATCACGGTGCATCACCTCGCCCTCGATCATCCAGGTGAAGGTCTGCAGGCCGATGTGCGGGTGCGCGCCCACATGCATGCCGTCGCCCGGCGCGAACTGCGTCGGCCCCAGGTGATCGAGGAAGCACCAGGCGCCCACCATGCGGCGCTCGCGGTGCGGCAGGGCCCGCAGAATGGGCGTGTCCACGCCCAGAAGGGTCTTGCGGGCCGGCAGGCGCTGGAGGGTGGACATCGCGGGAACTCCTTCAGGCGAATCGCCCGGGGGTGTAGGGGCCGGCGTCCAGTGTAGGGGCCTGGCCCATCACGCACTGCGCGGCCAGCTCGGCCGCGCCGGCCGCCACCGTCCAGCCGGTGTGGCCATGGCCGGTGTTCAGGAACAGGCCCGGCACCGCGGTGGCGCCGATCAGCGGCACCCCATCGGGCGAGACCGGCCGCAGGCCGCACCAGCCCTGCTCTTCGCGCGGCGTCAGGGCCTCGGCATAGGCCGGGTAGAGCCGGCGCAGCAGCCGCCACAGGTTGGCCACCCGCTCGGGCGACAGGCTGCGGTCGAAGCCGGCGAACTCGGCCGTGCCGGCCACCCGCACCGCCTGCTCGCCCACCGGCACCACGGCCATGTGCAGGTTGGTGTCGATCACCGGCACCCGCGGCGCCAGCCCGTCCACCCGGGGCAGCGTGAGCGAGTAGCCCTTGACCGGCTTGATCGGCAGCGACAGGCCCACGCTGGCGGCCAGCCGCGGGCTCCAGGACGCGGCGCACAGCAGCACTGCATCGCCCTCGACCATGCCCTGCGAGGTGGTCACGCCGCGCACCACGCCGCCGGCCTGCACCAGCTGATGCACCTCCGCGCCGAAGCGGAACACCACACCGCGCGCCTGCAGCCAGGCCTGCAGCGCGCGGCAGAAGCCCTGCGGGTCGCCGCCCATGTCGCGCGGATGGAAGACCCCACCGACGATCTGATCGCCGATCGGCCGCAGCGCCGGCTCGACCTCCAGCACCTCGTCGCGGCTCAGGGCGGTGTAGTCGACGCCATGCGGCGCCAGCCAGGCCCGCCAGGCCTTCAGCGCGGCCAGGCCGGCCGCGTCGCGGCAGATGGCCAGCGAGCCGCGCTCGTAGTGGTCAAAGCGCATCTCGGGCACCTGGGCCAGGGCCTGGGTCAGCGTCAGGCTGCGCAGCGCCAGCCGGGTGTTGGCCAGCGTGTTGGCGCGAAAGCGCGCCTCGTTCGATTCGCGCAGAAAGCGCCAGCCCCAGCCGAGCAGGTGGGGCAGCTGCCGCAGGTGCAGGCGCATCGGCGAATCCGGCTGGCCCAGGCCGTGCCAGAGCTCGCGCAGCACACCGGGGCGGTTCCAGGGCTCGACCAGGCTGGGGTGCAGCAGCGAACCATTGGCGAACGAGGTCTCCAGGCCCGGCCCGGCGTGGCGCTCCAGCACCTCCACCTCGGCGCCCCGCTGCTGCAGTTCATGGGCCGCGCACAGGCCGGCCAGACCAGCCCCGATCACCACCACTCTCACGATCTCTCTCCCAACGAAGTTCTGGTCTGCATTGGACACCCGCAGGCCGGAACACCGCCGCCCGCGCGCTCAGCGCCGCGCCACGAAATCGATCTCGATGCGGGCGCCCTTGGCCAGCCCGGTCACGCCGATGCAGGTGCGGGCCGGCAGTCGACCTGGCTGGAAGTAGCTGCGGTAGACGGTGTTCATGCGCTCGTAGTCTTCGTCGAACTGGGTCAGGAACACCCGCGCGGCCAGCACGTGGCTCAGGTCCAGGCCGCAGCCTGCCAGCACCCGTTGCAGGTTGGTCATCACCGCATGGGTCTGGGCCTCGATGCCCTCCGGATAGGCGCTCTCGACCGAGGTCTCGGTGAACGGCATCTGCCCGGTCACGAACACCCAGCCATCGGCCTCGACGGCGTGGCTGAAGGGGGCCACCGGGTCCGGCGCGCCGGAGATCATGTGGAAGATCGGGGTCATCAAACAGTCCTTTCAGGCATTCACTCAAAAGAAGAAACGGTGGCTCGGCGGACGCGGCGCCACAACTGCAAGAATGGAATGGTCCCATCTCTTGCACCCACGCGAACCCCATGTCCCCGACCTCCCGCTTTCCGGTCCAAGCCCGGCCCGCCATCCACCAACTGTCCGGCTCCCTGATCCGCGAGGTGGCCAACAGCGCGATGGGCCGCGCCGACGTGCTGCCCTTCTGGTTTGGTGAATCGGACCAGCCCACGGCCGACTACATCCGCGCCGCGGCCGCCCGCTCGCTGGAGGCGGGGGAGACCTTCTACAGCCAGAACCTGGGCCGGCCCTATCTGCGCGAGGCCATTGCCGCCTACCTGAGCCGGCTGCACGGCCAGCCGCTGAACCCGGCCCGGGTCGGCGTCACCGCCTCGGGCGATGAAGGCCTGATGGTGGCGATGCAGCTGCTGCTCTCGCCCGGAGACCGGGTGGTCGCCATCACCCCGCTGTGGCCCAACATCTGCGAGATGCCGCGCGTGCTGGGCGCCGAGGTAACGCGGGTGCCGCTGAGCGTGGACCAGGGCCGCTGGACGCTGGACCTGGACCGGCTGCTGGCCGCCCTGACGCCCCAGACCCGGCTGCTGATCATCAACTCGCCCAACAACCCCACCGGCTGGACGATCGACGAGGCCGCCATCCCGGTC
>JAYSCA010000472.1:0-2841 GCA_041915165.1 Ideonella sp. | reverse complement strand
CGCAGATCCTGTTTGACCAGGCCCTGCTGGCCGAAGGCGGCCAGCTCGACGACCCGGCCGCCTATGTGCAGCGCGTGACGCGCCTGCTGGCCCCGGCCGCCTGAGCGCGGGCCCCGGCGCGGATCAGGACGAGGTCCGCTCCGTGCCGGTGGCGTGCAGGAAGAGCTCGGCCAGCTTGCCCTGCACCTGCACCGACGCCCGCTGGTAGTCGCTGGTGAGCAGCTGGCGGGCATCCTGGATGCGATCTTCCTCGACCGCGCGCAGCACCGCGCCGGCCAGCAGGTGAAAGCGCGCGTGGGTGGTGCGCACGGTGTCCAACAGCGGTTCACCTTGGAAGGCCTGGCTGCCTGGGCCGTGCAGCCAACGCCCCAACACGCACAGGTCGTCGCGGGACACATCGGCAGAGCCGGGCACGTCCTGCGACTGCCCCTCAACCACCGCCAGCAAGCGGCCCTTCCAGGCTTGGTGGGCCCGGATGGCGGCGGCGAAATCCAGCCCACCCACCTCGCTTTGAATGCCTTCCTCGGGTGTCTGGGTGACGGGCGTCTCGGTGTCGGGTGCCGCCGTGTGGTCACCGCGACTGCGCCCGGCCAGCGCCTTGATCCATGCCGTGAACTTCATCTCTCGGTGTCCCCTCGTCGTTCCCTTGTGTACTGCGGCGGGTATGGAGGCATCCTAAGGCAAATCCTGTAGGCGCTCGATCTGTTCGCGCAACTCGTTGGCCTGCTGGCTCCAGTAGGACGGGCTGTCGAACCAGGGGAAGGCGACGGGAAAGGCGGGGTCTTCCCAGCGCTCGGCGATCCAGGCACTGTGGTGGATCATGCGCAGCGTGCGCAGTGGCTCGATCAGCAGCAACTCCTGTTCGTCCAGGGGCATGAACTCGCGGTAGCCGTTGAGCAGCTGGTCCTGCGCTGCGCTCACCGCGCCGCGCTCGCCGGGCAGCAGCATCCACAGATCCTGGACGGCCGGGCCGGTGCCGCAGTCGTCCAGGTCCACCAGATTGGGGCCGGCCCAGGCGCCTTCCTCGCGCCAGAGCACATTGCCAGGGTGGCAGTCGCCATGCAGGCGCAGCTGCCGTGCCGGCGCATGGCGGGCCCAGACCGCATCCACCAGGGCCAGGGCCTCGGCGCTGGTGCGCACCCAGGCATGGTCGATCTCCGGGTCCACGCGGCCGCTGTCGAGCAGTCGTTGGCGGGGCTGGTGCCCCAGGGTCTGCGGATCCAGCGTGCGCCGGTGCACGAAGCGCCCCCGCGTGCCGACGGCATGCAGGCGCCCCAGCAGGCGGCCCAGCCGGGCCAGGACGTCCGGGTCTTCGAGTTCGGGCGCGCGGCCGACCCGCCGTTCGCTGACGGACAGGCGGAACGCGCTGCCATCGGTGGCACGGAAATGGGCCAGCGTCGGGGTGGCGGGCGACAGCGTCAGCGGGCCGGCGTCATCCAGCGGCTGCAGGGGCAGCGGCGGCACGACGGGCAGCTCGGCCTCGGCCAGTTCGCGGGCGAAGGCATGTTCCTCGGCGATCTGGGCGTCGGTCCAGCGGCCGGGGCGGTAGAACTTGGCGACCACCACCCGGCCGTCGTCCAGATGGGCCTGCCAGACGCGGTTCTCGTAGGAGTTCAGCTGCAGCAGCCGGCCATCGGCCGGCAGGCCGGCCTGGTACAGGGCTTCCAGCACGGTGGCTGGGTCCAGACCGGCGAAGGGGAGGGGATGGGACATCGGCGCATGGTACGCCGGCCCCACCGGGCTCACTCGATGGTTTCCGACCTGCGCTGGGGCGCGGTCTTCTCGGTGGACCAGGCCAGGTCGCCGCGCATCCAGGAACCCATCAGGCGCATGAACTGCGCCTGGCTCTTGACGCTGTAGTCGAACTCGGCGGCCTGGTCGGCCATCATGGCCTCCAACCGCGCGCTGAAGGACTCGGGTGGCAGCTTCAGCCGGGCCTCGGAATCCGGGCCATCCCGCTCGACGCTGGCGCCTGCCTTGCGGGCAATGCGCAGCATGGTGGTGTTTTCGGTCAGGGCGTGGATGATCATCGTGTCCACGCCACGCACCCGAGCGCGCAGCACCGCATGGGCGAACAGCCGGGCGCCGTAGCCGCGTCCGCGGGCATGGGCGGCCACCGAGACGCCGAACTCGGCCGTGTGGGTGTCCTCGCCATGGGCCGACAGGTAGGCCACATGGGTCATCGCGATCAGCTCCAGCTTCCAGTTGAAGACACCGGCGATGTCGTCCCGCCCGAAATCCAGCGAGGCGACATAGCGCTCGATCTGGGTGTCACTGGCGGCATAGCCGAAGCGCAGATAGCGGTCGGCCGGCGACAGGGCCATCAAGTGACTCAGCACGTCCGGACGGTTCGCCTCGCTCAGGGAGCGGACGGG
This sequence comes from Ideonella sp., assembly GCA_041915165.1. Lineage (GTDB taxonomy): Bacteria > Pseudomonadota > Gammaproteobacteria > Burkholderiales > Burkholderiaceae_C > Ideonella. Next base: position 466 of record JAYSCA010000472.1, on the reverse strand, counting down.
AATCCATGGGCCGTGGCTGGCGGAGGCGGAGGAGAGGCTGTGAAGTGTGTGCATGGCCATCGGCAGGCGTGACAGGCCCGTGTCAGGTCTAGGGTTTACCCGGACTGTACAGGGTTTTCACGGAGTCTGCTCCAGGCGGGGTGTGCGGCTTGCCACACAATGGACTTGTTTCTGCATTGCCGAAGCAGCTATACTTACCGGCTTTCCCGTTATCGGCGGGGAGAGCAGCGCCTGTCTGGCCAAGCCATTCATGAGAATGGGGGCGGCCTGGCGGGTCCGACCGGAATGCCTGAGAGGCTGCCGGCGGTGATCACCTCGGTGGCCACCGCCTTTCCAAGCAGCACCGATGGGGCCGGGCCTGCTGCTCACACAGCCGTTTTTTTCTGTTCTCAGAGACTCTCATGAAGACCTTCAGCGCCAAGCCGGCCGAGGTGGTCCACGAGTGGTTTGTGATTGACGCCCCCGA
>JAYSCA010000471.1:0-2842 GCA_041915165.1 Ideonella sp. | reverse complement strand
AGCTGCCGCCACCTTCCCGCCCCTCGCAGCGCACCTGCCCGCCGTGGCGTCGGGCGATCTGGCGCACCAGGGCCAGACCCAGGCCCACACCGCCTTCGCGTTCGGCATGACCGGCCATGCGGTAGAAAGGTTCGAAGATGCGCTCCCGCTCGGCCGGCGGCACCCCCGGTCCGCGGTCACTGATGCGCAGCGCCAGCGCACCGCCAGGCAGAGGCACCACTTCGGCCAAGATGTCCGTGCCGCCATAACGGCGGGCGTTTTCCAGCAGGTTGCGCAGCGCGCGCCGCAGCAGCCGTTCGCTGCCCTGCACCGCGACAGCGGGACCCACCACCTGCGCACCAACCCGGCTGCCTTCCTCGGCCAGCACGGCCAGCACATCCACCGGATCGTCCAGTTCCATGGCCACGCCAGCCTCCAGCCGGCTGGACAGCAACACCTCTTCCACCAGCGCATCCAGCTCGCGGATGTTGACGTTGATCTCTTTGCGCAGGTTGGCGTGCATCGCCTCGGGCGCATCCTCCAGCATCGACACGGCCATCTTCAGCCGGGCCAGCGGCGAGCGCAGTTCGTGGCTGGCATTGGCCAGCAGCGTCTGGTGGGATTGCACCAGCGTCTGGATGCGGTCGGCCGCCTGGTTGAAACTGATGGCCAGGCTGGCCACCTCGTCACGGCCCTCTTCCGGCACACGCTGCGCCAGGGCACCGGCGCCAAAGGCCTCCACCCCTTGCTTGAGCCGCTCCAGGCGGCCCGTCAGGCTGCGCACCACCGGGTAGGCCCCGGCCGCCACCGCGATGAACAGCATCGCTAGCAGCACCACCAAGCCCAGGCTGGCCGGCCATTCCCCGGCCGGCCCCAGCAGGAAACCCGGTGGCGGCAAGGGGGGGCGCTCTTCCCGGTCACCGTCCCGCGGGCCCACGTCGGCCCCGGCCTGGCCCGGCGGCGCCGGCATGCGGCCCTCGTGCTCAGGGGGCGGATTCCACTCGCCTTCTGCCCCACGCTGCGGCGCCGAGGCCTCCAGTGCCGGTGGCATCCGGCGCAGCGGCAGCAGATGGGGTTCCGGACGCATGATCGACAGCCGCCGGCCATCGTCCAGGGGAACAGACAAGGGCCGTCCCCGCCCCTCGGCCTCCAGCTCCTGATAACGCCGCGAGGCGGCAATACGCTGTCCGTGGGCATCGGTGAGCGCCAGCGGCGTGTGCAGGCGGCGCGTCCACTCGTCCAGCGCCTCAGCCTGGGTGGCCAGTGGCGCGCTGCGCGCTGGCAGCGAGTTCTGCACCAGCGAGGCCCAGCCGGCCAGACGCTCAGTGAGCATGGCGTCGACCCGGGCGCGCTCCTGGGCCAGATGGCGTTCCAACAGCCACCCCGACGCCAGCGCAAACAGCGCCAACGCCGCGATCACCGTGAGCCAGATGCGCAGGTAGAGCGACTTCAATCCGAATCCTGCCGGCGCGCAAAGACGTAGCCGGAACCCCGCACGGTGAGCACCCGCTTGGGATTCTTGGGATCGTCCTCGATCACGGCGCGGATGCGCGAGACGTGCACGTCGATCGACCGGTCAAAGGCCTCCAGCGGATGGCCTTTGAGGGCATCCATGATCTGGTCGCGGCTGAGCACCCTGCCCGGGCTCTGGGCCAGCACGGCCAGCAGATCGAACTGGTGGCTGGTCAGTTCGCAGCGCAGGCCATCCAAGCGGGCCTCGCGGGCCCCCAGGTCGATCTCCAGCCGGCCGAACTGCAGCACGTCCTCGACCACCGGCTCCGGGGTCGCCCGGCGCAGCAGGGCCTTGATGCGGGCCAGCAGTTCGCGCGGCTCGAAGGGCTTGGGCAAGTAGTCATCCGCCCCCAGCTCCAGGCCGACGATGCGGTCCATCGGCTCGCCCCGGGCCGTCAGCATCAGCAGCGGCAAGCGGCGCAACCGGGCGTCGGCCCGCAGCTCCCGGGTCAGGTCCAGGCCGTCGCCGTCGGGCAGCATCAGGTCCAGCACCAGGGCGTCGTAGGTGCCCAGTTGCAGCCGCGTGCGCCCCTCGGCCAGCGACCCGGCGGTGTCCACGTCAAAACCGTGGCCCCGCAGGTAATCACCCACCATCGCGGTCAGGCGGGAATCGTCGTCGATCAGCAGCAGCTTGGAAACGGCCATCTCGAGCATCGGGCCGGACGTCGATTCGGACGCCCGACGGGAAGACTGAAACGTCAGCATGGTACCCCCCCTCTCAGCACCACGGCTCACTGACCGGCCTGCGGACCGGAAGCCCGATCCGGCGCGGGCGGCATCGGAGCGCGCTGCATGCCATGACGCCCATCACGCGGGCCCTCTGCGCCCGGCCGCCCCAAGGGCCGATCCGGCGCCGCGCAGCGGGCCTTCCACTGCGCCACCAGTCGGGTCCGCTGCTCCGGGGTCAGCACCGCCGCAGCCACCAGGGTCGACTGCAGCAAACGACGGCTGGTCGCGTCATGGGCGGCCTCCATCCTGGCCCGCAGGGCCTCGGCTGCCTTCGCATCGACCTTGGGCGCGGTCAACAGCTTTTCCCATTCCCCGGCCTCGGCGCGCCGGGCCTCGCGCTGCTTTTGCAGGTCGCGTTGGGTGGCTTCGGCAATCTGGTGCAGCTTGTCCTTCTGCGCGTCGCTCAGCTGAAGCTCGGGCGGGAAATGGCCGCGCCACAGGCCTTCCATCGGCGACAGGGCTTCGCCCATGCCCGGTGCGGGCGGCATGCCTGGCGCCGGCGGCATCGGCTGCCCACCGGCTTGCGGGGGCGGCGCATCTTCCTGGGCGGATGCCAGGGCCACCAGGCCCAGACTCCCACCCACCGCCAAGGCCAGGCCGGCGGCGGCCAGACGGATCTGTT
>JAYSCA010000470.1:0-2847 GCA_041915165.1 Ideonella sp. | reverse complement strand
TTGAGTTCCTGCACCGAGCCGAAGCTGCGCTCCATCAGCAGCCCCATGTTGTGCAGAATGCGCTCGACCACCTTGTTCTCCCAGACGGCGTCGAACTGGATCTGGCTGTCCAGCCAGCGCTCCAGCCAGGCCGGGTCGGGCAGGCGGCTTTGCACGGTGTCACGCGGGAACAGCTTCTCGTTGACGTGCAGGTTGGTCGGGTGCAGGGCCTGGGCCGTGCGACGCGCGCTGGCCATCAGCACGCCCACCTTGGCGAAGGCGGCGCGGGCCTCGTCGCCGAACTTGTTCATCGCGCGCTTCATGTAGCGCAGGTAGGCGCCGCCGTGGCGGGCCTCGTCCTTGGACAGGGTCTCGTAGATGGCCTTGATCACCGGCTCGGTGTGCCATTCGGCGGCGCGGCGGTACCAGTGGTTCAACCGGATCTCGCCGCAGAAGTGCAGCATCAGCGTTTCCAGCGCCGGCGCCGGGTCGAACTCGAAGCGCACCTCGTGCAGCTCGGCCTCGGTGGGCAACAGGTCAGGGCGGAAGCGACGCAGGTACTCCATCAGCACCAGCGAATGCTTTTGTTCCTCGAAGAACCAGATGCTCATGAACGCGGAGAAGTCCGAGTCGTCCCGGTTGTCACGCAGGAACATCTCGGTGGCCGGCAGCGCCGCCCACTCGGTGATGGCGTTCATCTTGATGGTCTGGGCCTGCTCTTCGCTCAGCAGGCTGGCATCGAAACGGTCCCAGGGAATGTCTTTGTCCATGTTCCAGCGAACGGCTTCCAGTTGCTTGAACAGTTCGGGGAACAACATCGGGCTCGGCTCCATGGGGTTGACGCAGATCAGAAAAAGACCGCGCAGTGTCTCATGCCGCCTTTACAGACGGAAATCAAAACCCGTGGAACTTTCCCGTGAACCCCGGTTCTGACAGAGCGTGGGTTGGGTTGTGGCGCTTCGGCGCCCACCCCGGTCTCGGCGCAGTGGTGCCCGGGGCCGTCTTCTTTGAGCCGCGCAGCCGCCGGGTTTTCCGGTCGATGCCGGGAGTGCCTCTCCTCCTCCCTCCCTGTTGCACTCCGGGTCGCTGCGCGGCTTCTTCTTTTCCGCCCACGCCTCCCCCTTCGCTGCCGGCCGCCGGGCTCAGTCCGGCAGCGCGTCCAGTGCGTCGGCCAGGGCCTGCAGATCCGCCACGATGCGCCAGGGTTGCGCCGCCGTCGGGGCCGGCACGGTCAGCTCGGGCCGGCGACGGACCCAGACGCTGGGCAGGCCGGCGGCATGCGCCCCCTCGATGTCCAGCGCCCAGTCGTCCCCGATGTGCAGCACCTCGTGCGGCGCACAGCCCAGTTGCGCGCAGGCGGCCTGGAAGAAGGCCGGATGGGGCTTGCCCAGGCCGAAGGTCCGCGCCCCCAGGGTGCCCACGAAATGAGCCCCCAGGCCGATGCGCGCCACATCCGCGTTGCCGTTGGTCAGCGCCAGCACCGGAAAGGCAGCCGAGAACCGGGCCAGGGCCGCGGCCACGTCTGGGTAGAGCTCGACCCGCTGCCGGTGGTCCATGAAGAGCGCGAACGCGGGCTCGGCCAGCGCGGGGTCGTCGCCACACTGGGCCAACGCCCGGGCGATGCTGGTCTGGCGCAGCCAGCTGAGGTCGTGCGCCTGTTCCGGGTGCTCGCGCCCGACCTGTTCGCGCACCGCGCGCAGGGCCGGGGTGTCGAAGGCGGCGGCAGTGGCCGGCGCATGGTCGGTCAACCACGCGTGCAGCACCGCCTCGGCCCGCTCGATGGCCGGCCAGACCGGCCAGAGCGTGTCGTCCAGGTCCAGCGTGAGCGCCCGGGGTCGGCGGGTCAGGCTCACCGCATCCAGCCCTTGCGCCGGAAATAGATCAGCGGCGCCGCCACCGAGGCCACCATCAGCGCCAAGGCGAAGGGATAGCCCCAGGTCTGGCTGAGCTCGGGCATGTGCTGGAAGTTCATGCCGTAGATGCTGGCGATCAGCGTGGGCGGCAGCAGCGCCACCGAGGCCACCGAGAAGATCTTGATGATCTTGTTCTGGTTGATGTTGATGAAGCCGACCGTGGCGTCCATCAGGAAGTTGATCTTGTCGAACAGGAAGGCGGTGTGGCTGTCCAGCGAGTCGATGTCGCGCAGGATCTGGCGCGCCTCCTCGAACTGCTCGGCATGGAGCATGCGGCTGCGCATCATGAAGCTGACCGCCCGGCGGGTGTCCATCACGTTGCGGCGGATGCGGCCGTTCAGGTCTTCCTCCTTGGCGATGGCGGTCAGGGCCTCGCCGGCGGCGGCGTCGTCCACCTCGTGCTTGAGCACCCGGGCCGAGACCTGCTCCAGCGCGTCGTAGATGCCTTCCAGCGCATCGGCGGAGTACTCCGCGTCGGCGTCGTAGAGCTTGAGCAACACGTCCTTGGCATCCTCGATCAGGGCCGGGATGCGGCGCGCCCGCAGGCGCAGCAGACGGAACACCGGCAGGTCCTCGGAGTGCACCGAGAACAGCACGTTGTTGTAGAGGATGAAGGCCACCCGCACGTTGCGCGGCGTGACGTCGTCGTCGATCAGGAAGTCCGAGCGGATGTGCAGCTCGCCGTTGTCTTCCTCGTAGAAGCGGGCCGATTCCTCCAGGTCATCGTCGACGATGTTGCCCGGGATGTGCAGGCCAAAGCGGCCAGCGATCCAGCCGATCTCCTCGGCCGTCGGATCTTCCAGGTCGACCCAGATCGGCTGCACCTGAGCCAGGTCGGCCGCGGAATCGATTTCCTCTTGCAGCAGGCGGCCACTCAGGCGGCCCTTGTCGAGGGTGAAGACATTGAGCATCGGGTACTTCCAGCATCGACATGCCCCTCGCGACGAACGGGGCA
>JAYSCA010000469.1:0-2848 GCA_041915165.1 Ideonella sp. | reverse complement strand
CCCAGCACCAGGGCCTGCAGCGGGGTGTCCCCGGCCTCCTGCGCCAGCGCCAGGGCGCGTTGGAACTTGGCCATGGCCTGGGGCGCGATCGACGCGAAGTGGTCGATCTGGCCATCCACCAGGCTGACCCAGGCCATCAGGCGCGGGTCGCGCCGGCGCTGGGCCAGGCTGCGCAGCCCGTTGAGCGCAAAGCGGGCGTCGGCCAGCAGGCCCTGGCGGGCCAGTGCGCCGGCCCGCTCGGCCTTCAGGCATTCCCGTTGCAGAGGGTCGTCCGCGGCGGCGATCGCGGCATCCAGCCGCGCCACCAGTCGGGAGGCCATGCCCGGGCTCAGCGCGTCAGGCGATCCAGCGCTTCGCGGTACTTCGATGCGGTGCGCTCGATCACGTCAGCCGGCAGGGCGGGCGCCGGGGCCTTCTTGCCCCAGGGCTGGCCGTTCACCGTGGCCTGCTCCAGCCAGTCGCGCACGAACTGCTTGTCGTAGCTGGGCGGGTTGGTGCCTTCCTGGTAGCCCTCGACCGGCCAGTAGCGCGACGAATCGGGCGTCAGCACCTCGTCCATCAGGGTCAGCGTGCCGTCCACGTCCAGGCCGAACTCGAACTTGGTGTCGGCAATGATGATGCCCTTGGTCAGCGCGTAGGCCGCCGCTTCCTTGTAGAGACGGATCGCCACCTCGCGCACCTGGGCGGCCAGCTCGCGTCCCACCATGTCGGCCATGCGGTCGAAGGAGATGTTCTCGTCGTGCTCACCGGCCTCGGCCTTGGTGGCCGGGGTGAAGATGGGCTCGGGCAGCTTGGAGGCGTTCTTCAGGCCGGACGGCAGGGCCACGCCGCAGACCGACTGGTTCTGCTGGTATTCCTTCCAGCCGGAGCCGGCCAGGTAGCCGCGCACCACGGCCTCGACCGGCAGCGGCTTCAGGCGCTTGACCAGCATCGAACGGCCACGGACCTGGTCCACCTCGTCGGGGGCGACCACCGATTCCGGCGCTTCGCCGGTCAGGTGGTTGGGCACCACGTGGCCCAGACGCTCGAACCAGAACAGGGCCATCTTCGTCAGCAGCTCGCCCTTGCCGGGGATGGGCTCGCCCATCACCACGTCGAAGGCCGACAGCCGGTCCGAGGCGATCATCAGGATGCGGTCGTCGCCGACGGCGTAGTTGTCGCGGACCTTGCCGCGGGCCAGCAGCGGAAGGGAGTGCAGGGAACTCTGGAGCAGCGCGGTAGCCATGGCGTGACGAAAGTGAGGAAAGCGCGTCATTTTAGGCCGGTGCACGAAAAAGCGGCCGCACCCTCGCGGATGCGGCCGCCTCGTTCTGGGGAGACGCGGGGCTCAGACCACCTGCTGGGCCAGCGCGCCGCTGGCGTAGCGGGTGGCCATGGCGTCCAGCGCCACGCCCTGGATCTTGCTGCCCTGGCCTTCGCAGCCGAACTCCAGGTAGCGCTGCTTGCAGACCTGCTTGGCCGCCTCGCGGGCCGGCTTGAGCCACTCGCGGGCGTCGAACTTGTCCGGGTTCTCGGCCAGGAACTTGCGCACCGCACCGGTCATCGCCAGGCGGATGTCGGTGTCGATGTTGATCTTGCGCACGCCGTACTTGATGGCTTCCTGGATCTCCTCGACCGGCACGCCGTAGGTTTCCTTCATCTTGCCGCCGTACTGGTTGATGATGGCCAGCAGTTCCTGCGGCACGGAGGACGAGCCGTGCATCACCAGGTGGGTGTTGGGAATGCGGGCGTGGATTTCCTTCACACGCGAGATGGCCAGGATGTCGCCCGTGGGCTTGCGCGAGAACTTGTAGGCGCCATGGCTGGTGCCGATGGCGATCGCCAGCGCATCCAGCTGGGTGGCCTTGACGAAGGTGGCGGCCTCTTCCGGGTCGGTCAGCATCTGGCTGTGGTCCAGCTTGCCGGCCGCGCCGATGCCGTCTTCTTCGCCCGCATCACCGGTTTCCAGGTTGCCCAGGCAGCCCAGCTCGCCTTCGACGGTGACGCCCACCTTGTGGGCCATGGCCACGACCTTGCGGGTCACCTCGACGTTGTAGTCGAAGGACGACGGGGTCTTGCCGTCTTCCATCAGCGAGCCGTCCATCATCACCGAGCCGAAGCCCAGGCCGATGGCGCCTTCGCAGACCTTGGGGCTGGTGCCGTGGTCCTGGTGCATCACCAGGGGGATGTGGGGGTACATCTCGCTGGCGGCCAGGATCAGGTGCTTGATGAAGGGCTCACCCGCGTACTTGCGGGCGCCGGCGCTGGCCTGCAGGATCACCGGTGCGCCCACCTCGTCGGCCGCCGACATCACGGCCTGGACCTGTTCCAGGTTGTTGACGTTGAACGCGGGGATGCCATAGCCGTTTTCGGCGGCATGGTCCAGCAGTTGGCGCATCGAGACGAGAGGCATGGTCGGCTCCAGAAAGTGGGAGAGAGGGAAATGGGAGGGACGCGGTAACTGCGCCGTAACTGGCTGAATTCTAGTGGGGGGCTCAGGCCACCCGGCAGACCTTGAGCATGTTGGTGCCCCCGGGCGTGCCCATCGGCTCCCCACAGGTGATGGCATAGGCGTCACCCGGCCGCAGCACCCCGCTGGCCACCAGCAGCCGTTCGGCCTCGGCCAGGGCCTGGTCGCGGTCGGTGTAGCGCGGGATCAGCACTGGCCGCACGTTGCGGAACAAGGCCATGCGGCCCTGCGCCACCGGCTGGCTGGTCAGGCCGTAGATCGGCACGTGGATGTTGTGCCGGCTCATCCACAGGGTGGTGGAGCCCGACTCGGTCAGCGCCAGGATGGCCTTGCAGCCCAGGTGGTGCGCCGTGAACAGCGCGCCCATCGCGATGGCCTGGTCGATGCGGCCGTAGATGC
>JAYSCA010000468.1:0-2885 GCA_041915165.1 Ideonella sp. | reverse complement strand
CAACTGGTGGTGTTCGGTTTCGACCGCAGCGAGCGCTACCCGGAGGCGCCGGCCGTGCCCGCCACCGTGCTGCTGAACCCGGTGATCACGCCCGACGAGGCGGCGGGCGAAGAGGACAGCTGGGAAGGCTGCCTGTCCGTGCCGGGACTGCGGGGCCAGGTACCGCGCTGGCGGCGCATCCATTACCAGGGCGTGGACCCGGCTGGGCAGCCGATCGACCGCTGGGCCGAGGGCTTCCATGCCCGGGTGGTGCAGCACGAGTGCGATCACCTGATCGGCCGGCTGTACCCGACCCGCATGCGGGATCTGCGCCAGTTCGGCTTCACCAGCGTGCTGTTCCCCGATCTGGACCCCGGCGCCGACGAGTGAGTCGCCCCGGCGGGAGAACCCGGTCAGCCGGGGGGACGGCTGCCGCGTTGAGGCAGCACAGGAGATTGTGTCCATGCAGGAAGTGAAGGCCATGGGAACCCGACTGATCGATGCGAGCCGCTGGCTGTCACGCCTGCTGCTGGCCGGGCTGTTGTTGGGGGCCCTGGTGGGGGCCCGCGCCGCGGAGGATCCGCCGGGCCGAGTCGGCCGGGTGGCCGAGCTCGATGGCAGCGGCTGGATGCGGCGTGGCGGCGTGGGCGAATGGTTCAGCCTGCAGCGCAACCAGCCGGTCACCACGGGCGACTGGCTGAGCACCGATGCGGGCGGCCGGGCCATGCTGCAGATCGGCTCGACCGTGCTGCGCCTGGACGCCGGCACGATGCTGCAGGTGCGCCGCCTGGACGATCAGCGCATCGACCTGTGGCTGCAGGCGGGAGGCGCCGCGGTGCGCCTGCGCGCGCCGGAGGTCATCCGCGAGCTCTCGCTGTCCTGGGCCCAGGGCAGCCTGCAGCCCACCAGCACCGGGGCCTACCTGGTGCGGCAGGGCGACGAGGGCTCCAGCCTGAGCGTGCTGGCCGGTGAGGGCCGCTTCAACAGCAGCGCCCGCAGCTTCAACCTGCGGGCGGGCCAGTCGGTCGAACTGGCCCAGCAGCCGGGCAGCCGCCAGCTGGACATCACCTGGACGGAGGCGCCCGAGGATGACTTCGTGGCCTGGGTGCGCGATGAAGACCTGCGCAGCGACTGGGCCAGTGACAACCCGCCCGTGCCGGCCGAGATGACCGGGGGCGACGACCTGGACCGCTATGGCCGCTGGGAGCAGAGCCCCGAGTACGGCCTGGTCTGGCAACCGCTGATCGTCAGTGCCGGCTGGGCGCCGTACCGCTATGGGCGCTGGACCTGGGTGGCCCCCTGGGGCTGGACCTGGATCGACGATGCCCCTTGGGGCTTTGCGCCGTTCCACTACGGCCGCTGGGTCTACTGGGGCACGCGCTGGGTCTGGGTGCCGGGCCACTATGTGCGTCGGCCGGTCTATGCGCCAGCTCTGGTGGGCTGGGTCGGTGGGCCGGGCTGGAGCGTCACGGTCAACACCGGTGCCCCCACGGTGGGCTGGGTGCCGCTGGCCCCGCGCGAGGTCTATGTGCCGGTTTATGTCTACTCGCCGGTGTACTACCAGCGCATCAACGTCGGCCAGCCCCTGCCGCCGCAGCGCCATCCGCTGCCCGGCGCGCGGCCGCCGATCGACCTGCGCAACCGCTGGGCCCCGGGCGGCTACACGGCGGTGCCGACCCCGGTGATCCAGGCCCAGCAGCCGGTCTGGCGCGCGCTGCGGCCACAGGAGCCGGATGCCGCGGGCCGTGGCGCCCTGGTGCCGATGCAGCCGCCTCCGCGGCCCGCCCAGCCGGCCCCGGTGCCGGGGCGGGGCAGCACACCCAACCTGCCACCGAACTGGAAGCCGGTGCCCTGGCCCGGCAGCGGCCAGCCGCCCTCGGAGAACCGTGGCGAGCGCACGCCCCCGGTGCGCAAGCCTCTGCCGATCCCGGTGACGCCGACCACGCCGTCCGTGCCGGCCCAGCAACCGGCCTGGCCCAGCGCGCCGATCCACGATCGGCCGGCGGCCCCCCAGCCGGTCACGCCCGCGCCGCGCTTCCATGAGGTGCCGCGCGAGGAGGTCAACCGTCCGGTCGCGCCTTCGCCCCGGGCCGAGCAGCCCGCTTGGCCGGGCACGGGAAATCGGCCCACGGCACCGTCGCCGGACCGCAACCGGCCGATCGAAGACCGAGGGGACGCCCGCCAGCCGCAGCCGCAGCCGCAGCCGGTGCTGCGTGCGCCCCAGCCGGTGCAGCCGCCGGCCGCGCAGCCGCCGGCCCGCGCTCCGGCGCCGGCCTATCAGCCGGTGCCCGTCCGCCCGGCGACGCCGGCCAACAACGGGGTCAACAACGGGGTCAACCGGGATCCGCGCGGCGGCAAGGCGCCGGGGCGGGGTGACGAAGACAAGCCGCGCGATCCGGCGCAGCGTTGAGAGGCCGGGTCAGCGCAGCAAGGGCTGCAGCGCCGGCCAGACATTGTCCAGCAGCAGCGGGTGCGCCTTGGCCAGCGGGTGGATGCGGTCGGCCTGGAACCAGGCATCGGCGTCCGGCCGGTCGGCCACGCCCTTGAGCAGAAAGGGCACCAGCGCGGCGTGGCGCTCGCGGGCCACGCTGGCGAACACCGCGGCGAAGTCGCGGGTGTAGGCCGCGCCGTAGTTGGGGGGCACCTGCATGCCCAGCAGCAGCACCTTGGCGCCGGCACCTTGGGCGGCCTCGGTGATGTGCAGCAGGTTGTCGCGTGTGCCGGACAGCGGCAGGCCGCGCAGCGCGTCGTTGCCGCCCAGTTCCACCACCACGACCCGGGGCCGGTGCGTTTGCAGCAGCGCCGGCAGGCGGCTGCGGCCACCGGCGGTGGTGTCGCCGCTGATGCTGGCGTTCACCACCTGCCAGGGCTGGGGCGCCTGGGCCAGGCGCTGGGTCAGCAAGGCC
>JAYSCA010000467.1:0-2886 GCA_041915165.1 Ideonella sp. | reverse complement strand
AGGTGGCCATCCTCTCGGTCACCGAGGGCGAGGACAAGCCCATCAAGTACCCGGACATGTTCGCCGCCGCGCGGCTGATGGTGCTGACCAAGACCGACCTGCTGCCGCACCTGGACTTCGACGTGCCGAAATGCATCGAGTACGCCCGCCGGGTGAACCCGGGCATCGAGGTGCTGCTGGTCTCGGCCCGCAGCGGCGAAGGCCTGGACGCCTGGCTGGACTGGCTGCTGCAGCCGCTGGAGGCCCCGGCCGACGACGCCGCGCCCGCCACCGACGAAGTGGCCCGGCTCAAGGCCCGCGTGGCCGAGCTGGAAGCGCAACTGCAGGCGCAGTCGCAAGTACAGGCCGCCAAGGCCTGACACCCCGCCACACGCTGCCCGCGCCCGAAGCCCATGAACGCCGTGCTCGCCCCCGACCTCACCCTGCAGCGCCTGCGCCTGCGGGTGGAGGGCGCCGTGCAGGGCGTGGGCTTTCGGCCCTGGGTGGCGCAGCAGGCCCGCCGTCTGGCCTTGAGCGGCTGGGTGCGCAACGACGGCCAGGGCCTGGAGGCCGAGCTGCAGGGCCCCGCCGAGGCGCTGGCCGCCTTCGATGAGGCCCTGCGGCGGAACCCGCCGCTGCTGGCCCGGGTGCAACGCGTGCAGCGCTCAGCGCTGGCGGTGCAGCTCCATGAAGCCGGCTTCGTGATCCAGCCCAGCCGCGCCGCGGCCCCCCAGGCGCTGGCCACCACGCTGCCGCCCGACACCGCCCCCTGCGAGGCCTGCCTGGACGAGCTGTTCAGCCCCGGCAACCGCCGCTGGCGCCACCCCTTCATCAACTGCACCCAGTGCGGCCCGCGCTTCACGCTGACCGCCCGCCTGCCCTACGACCGACCGAACACCGCGCTGGCCGGCTTCCCGATGTGCACGGACTGCGCCGCCGAGTACGCCGACCCGCAAGACCGACGCCACCACGCCCAGCCGGTGGCCTGCCCGCGCTGCGGCCCGCGCATCGCGCTGTGGGCGCCCGATGGGGCCGTCCTCATCGCCCCCGAAGCGGGCACCGACGCCGTGCTGGCCGAGGCGGTGCAGCGCCTGCGCGCCGGCCAGGTGCTGGCCGTCAAGGGCGTGGGCGGCTACCACCTGGTGGCCGATGCCACCCAGGCCGCGCCGCTGCAGCGCCTGCGCGCGGCCAAGCAGCGCGCCAGCAAGCCCTTCGCCCTGCTGGTGGCCAACACGGCCAGCGCCCGCCGCTGGGTCCAGCTGGACAACGATCAGCTCGGCGACGACAGCGCCGCCATGCTGGCCAGCCCCGCCCGCCCCATCGTGCTGCTGCCCTGCCGGCCCGGCGTGGCCGCAGCCCACCCGGCCATCGCCCCCGGCCTGGACGAATGGGGGCTGATGCTGCCGTCCAACCCGCTGCACTGGCTGCTGCTGCACGAGCTGGCCGGCCGCCCCGCCGACCCAGCCTGGCGGCACACCGAACAGCCCATGCTGCTGCTGATGACCAGCGCCAACCCCGGTGGCGAGCCGCTGGTGGTGGACGAGGGCGAGGCCGTGGCCAAGCTCGGGGGCCTGGCCGACGCGCTGCTGGTGCACGACCGCGCCATCCTGGCCCGGGCCGACGACAGCGTGCGCCGTCCGCTGGGCCGCGATGCCCAGGGCCGGCCGTTCTTCCCCTTCATCCGCCGCGCCCGGGGCCAGGTGCCGGAGCCCATCGCTCTGCCCGGCGTGCCGGCCGATGCGCCCCCGGTGCTGGCCACCGGCGGCTACCTCAAGGCCACCGTCTGCCTCACCCGCGGCAACGAGGCCTTCGTCTCGCCCCACCTGGGCGACCTGGGCAGCGCGGCCAGCCGCCAGGGCCTGGTGGAGGCCGTGGTCCGGCTGCAAGACTTTCTGGGCGTGCGCCCGCAGGCCGTGGCGCACGACCTGCACCCCGACTTCTTCAGCACCGCCCACGCCCAGGCCCTGGCTGCCGAATGGCAGGTGCCCACCGTGCCGGTGCAGCACCACCACGCCCATGCCGCGGCCGTGCTGGCCGAACAGGGCCCGACCGGCCCGGCCCTGGCCCTGGTGCTGGACGGCGTGGGCCTGGGCAGCGACGGCCAGCCCTGGGGCGGCGAGCTGCTGCGCTGTGAGGAGGGCGGTGCCAAGTTCACCCGCCTGGCCCACCTGCCCGCACTGCCCCTGCCCGGCGGCGACCGCGCCGCCCGCGAGCCCTGGCGCCTGGGCGCGGGCCTGCTGCACACCCTGGGCCGCGGCGGCGAGATCGCCCAGCGCTTCGCGGCCGAGCCGCTGGCCGGCTCGCTGGGCACGGTGCTGGACCGCCGGCTGAACTGCCCAGCCACCCCCAGCGCCGGCCGCCTGTTCGACGCTGCCGCCGCGCTGCTGGCCGGTGTGCACCACAACGGCCATGAGGCCGAGGCCGCGATGCGGCTCGAAGCCCTGGCGCTGCGCCACCCCGGCCCGCCCGCACCCTGGGCCGATGCCTTCACCGTGGATGCCCACGGCGTGCTGGACCTGCGTGGCCTGTGGAGCGCGCTGGCCGACAGCCGGATCGACACCGCCACCGCCCAGGCCGAGGCCGCCGCCCGCTTCCACGCCAGCCTGGCCGCCGCCCTGGTGGCCTGGGTGGACCACCATGCCCGCGCCCAGCAGCTTGACACCGTCGCCCTGGGCGGCGGCTGCTGGATCAACCGCCCGCTGCGTCAGGCCGTGGTGCCGGCCCTGCAGGCTCGGGGCCTCACCGTGTGGGAGGCCACCCAGGCCCCCTGCGGCGATGGCGGCCTGAGCCTGGGCCAGGCCGCCGTGGCGCTGGCCACCTTGAACCGTTCCCGCTGATTTCGCTGAGAAGGACCCCCGACCATGTGCCTAGCCCTGCCCTCCCGCGTGGTGGAGCGCCTGCCCGATG
>JAYSCA010000466.1:0-2888 GCA_041915165.1 Ideonella sp. | reverse complement strand
GGAACGGCCTGGCCGCCAACACGCCGGCCCTGACCGCCGCCGCCCCCGAGGGCGGCTTCTTCAACGTCGTGCCCGACGCCGACGGCCTGGTGCGCGCCGTGCCCGCGGTGGCGGTGCTCGATCACCAGGCCTGGCCTTCATTGGCCCTGGCCCTGGCCTGGCAGGTCAGCGGCCGTCCCCCGGTGCAGCCACAGTGGCAGCCCACTGGCGTCGGTCAACCCGCCGTGCTGGAGGCCCTGCAATTCGCCCCCTCCCCGGGGCACCCGACCCAGCGGCTGAAGCTGGACGAGCACGGCCAATGGCGGGTGCCGTACCAAGGCCCCGGCGGCCCGGCCGGCGGCAGCTTCCGCTACCTCAGCGCCGCCCAGGTGCTGGCCGGCCAACTGCCGGCGGGCAGCCTGCGGGGCCAGCTGGTGCTGCTGGGCAGCTCCGCCCCCGGCCTGGCCGACCTGCGCGCCACCCCGGTCAACCCAGCCCTGCCCGGGGTCGAGATCCACGCCCTGATGCTGGCCGGGCTGCTGGACGGCACGCTGATCCACCGCCCCGCCTGGGCTCCCGGCTATGAGGCCGCCCTGATCCTGCTGGCCCTGCTGGGCACCGCCTGGGCCGCGCGCCGCGGCAGCCCGCCCCGCACCCTGGCCGCCCTGGCCGCCGTGGCCGCGCTGCTGCTGGGCCAGCACCTGGCGTGGCGGCAGGGCGCCGGCCTGCAGCTGCCCCTGGTCAGCGCTGGCGCGCTGTCGGCCCTCTATGCCGCGCTGCTGCTGACCCACCGCCTGCTGCGCGAATGGCAGCAACGCCAGAGCCTGCAGCGCCTGTTCGAGCAATACCTGCCCCCGGCCCGCGCCCGCGCGCTGGCCGCCCGGGGCGACACCCAGGCGCTGGAAGCCAGCAATCGCGAGCTGACCATCCTGTTCTGCGACCTGCGCGGCTTCACCACCCTGAGCGAACACCTGGCGCCACAGGCCCTGCGCGAGCTGCTCAACCTCTACTTCGGCACCGTCACCGAGATCATCCACGCCCACGGCGGCACGCTGGACAAGTTCATCGGCGACGCCGCCATGGCCTTCTGGGGCGCCCCCCAGGCCCAGCCCGACCACGCCCCCCGCGCGGTGCGCGCCGCCCTGGCCCTGGCCCACGCCACCGGCCCGCTCAA
The DNA here is from genome assembly GCA_041915165.1 of Ideonella sp. Taxonomy (GTDB): domain Bacteria; phylum Pseudomonadota; class Gammaproteobacteria; order Burkholderiales; family Burkholderiaceae_C; genus Ideonella. The sequence goes on along the minus strand of JAYSCA010000466.1, from coordinate 1,735 downwards.
CGCCCACCTGGCCGCCCAAGGCCTGCCCGGCGTGCGCTTCGGCATCGGCCTGGCCACCGGCGTCGTCTGCGTGGGCGACCTGGGCACCCCGGGCCGGCGCACCTACACCGCCGTGGGTGACGCAGTGAACCTGGCCGCCCGCCTGGAAGCCCTGACCCGCGAGCTGGGCGTGGACCTGCTGGTGGCCGACAGCACCCGCGCCGCCTGCGGCCACCAGCTGGACGCCGAACTGGCCTGGCGGGAGGTGGACCGCTGCCACGTCAAGGGCCGGGAACAGGCTGTGACGGTTTTCACACCGCGCCCTACTTCCTCCCCAAACGGGCCGACAAGCCCCGCGTGAGTGCCAACTTGGGTGCTTGCGCTGCCGGCGGCCCGCGGCGACCATGCGCGTTCTGCCCGCGCCTCGGCCGTGCGATCTCTCTTGCCCCCGTCCACCCTTCGCCCGCCTTCACCATGAGCCTGCGCGTCCTCGGCTGCTCCGGCTCCATCGCCGCCGGCTGCCGCACCACCGCCTTCCTGTTGGATGACGACATCCTGTTCGACGCCGGCACCGGCGTGGGCGACCTGACGCTGGACGAACTGGCCCGCATCGACCACATCCTGCTCAGCCATTCCCACCTGGACCATGTGCTGGGCGTGCCCCTGCTGGCCGACAGCGTGATGCGCCGCCGCGCCGGCCAGCCACCGATCCAGATCCACGCGCTGCCCGCCACCCTGGCCGTGCTGCGCCAGCACCTGTTCAATGGCCTGCTCTGGCCCGACTTCACCCGCCTGCCGCGGGCGGACCAGCCGGTGCTCAGCCTGCACGAGCTGCAGCCCGGCCAGCACCTGCACCTGGGCCGGGCCCAACGCCACATCGAGGTGCTGCCCGCCCGCCACAGCGTGCCCGCCGTGGGTTATGCGGTGGAAGGCCCCGCCGGCGGCTGGTGGGTCTACACCGGCGACACCGGCCCCAACCCGGCCCTGGCGGCGGCCCTGGGCCAGCGCAACGTGCAGCACCTGGTCATCGAGATCGCCTTCTCGGAAGCCGAGCGCGGCGTGGCCGCCGACAGCCTGCACCACTGCCCCTCCACGCTGGCGGCCGAACTGGCCCGACTGCCCACCGGCGCCCAGATCCACCTGACCCACATCAAGCCGGGCGAGCAGCACGCCGTGCTGGACGACCTGCGCCAGCGGGTGCCGCACCTGCACCTGCACCCGCTGACCGCGGGCGACACCCTGGCCTGGCGCTGACAAGCGGATACAGGTCGCCTGACAAAACAGGGCACCCCGCCCTCGCCACGACCGGACTTGGGCACCCACCACTGACAAAAATTGTCAGTTCTCCCCGTCCACTGCGCAGTTCTGCACGGTTTGGCCCCTGGCACGGCTTTCGCTGAAAGAAGCCCGTATCCAACCCACCGGCCCCCGCTTTCCGTCGGGCCCAGCTTTCAGGAGTTCCTCATGAAGCGCGTTCAACAAGGTTTCACCCTCATCGAATTGATGATCGTCGTGGCGATCATCGGCATCCTGGCCGCCGTGGCACTGCCGGCGTATCAAGACTACACCGTGCGTGCCAAGAATTCCGAAGTGATTCTGGCTGCCTCGGCTTGCCGCACCACCATCACCGAAGTGGTTCAATCCTCGACGACTCTCCCGGCGGCTAATGCGTGGGGTTGCGAATCGAGCACCGCTACCTCGCAATACGTCGCCAAGATTGAAACCGATGACAAGGGCATGGTCACTGTGACCAGCC
>JAYSCA010000465.1:0-2890 GCA_041915165.1 Ideonella sp. | reverse complement strand
GTGGCAAAAAGGTGTTGGTGCCCCGAACCCACGATGCATTGGGGCGGCGCAGGGGGGTGTCGAAGTGCACGACCTGCATCAGCCCATGCACCCCACTGTCGGTGCGGCCCGCACACAGGGTGCTCACTGCATGCGTAGCAAAGCGGCCCAGGGCCGCTTCGAGCTTGTCTTGAACAGTGTTGCCAGATAACTGGCTTTGCCAGCCGTTGTAGCCTTGCCCGTTGTAGCTGACGCCCAACGCCATCCTCACGGTGGCGTTGGAGGGGCAGGCGTTGGTCGGGCTCTCGGGTGTCAGCTCTGGCGGCATCAGCCCAGATCAGCCAGCAAGCGCTGGGCGCGGGTTTTGAGTGCGCCTGTCGCCTCTGCCACCACTTCCTCGATCAGGGTGCGGGCACCATCGGTGTCGCCGATCGCGTTGAACTCTTCCGCCAGCGCCAGTTTGGTCGCCAGAGGATCGTCATGAGCAGCAGCTTCGCCATCGTCATCGTCACCCATTGGGGCTGATGCCGTGGTGATTTCTTCGCTGACCGATGGTGCGCTCGGCGTGGGTGTGCTGAGGGTGGAAGGCGCTGTCAGGTCGAGCGAGAGATCTCCCAGATCGAATTCCAGCGTGTTGTTGTCTGGGGTGCCAGACGACAAAGGCGCGAGGCCAGAGGATGCAATGCTCAGATCATCTGCGGCGCCCAGTGGGTCGAGTGTCGGAGCTGCTTCAGCCATAGGGGCGCGGGCCGTTTCTGGCTCGTCATCCAGCGAAGGCAATTCCATTTCGGGAGCCAGGCCGGAGGCCGCAGCCGCTGCGGCGAACCCACCGGCGGCGGGGGCATCCGTCAGAGCATCGTCTGGCAGGTCGAGATCCAGATCCAGGTCGAGATCAGAAGGCAGTGCAGCAGCCGCACCGGCACCCATCGCGGCGGGCACCGTGCTCGCAAAGCCGCCTGCGGGGGCGGGCTGAGCGACTTCACCGCCGGGGCGTCCACCGGGTTGGTACAGGGCATTTTCCGGATCCAGGCCGCGGCCCAGTTCGGTGATGCGGGCCCAGTCGGGGCCCTCACCCTGGGTGAGCTTGAACACGTCGCCTGCCACTGCTTCCAGGGCCTTGCGGTCCTGGCGCTTGGCGTAAATTTCGCCCAGCTTGACGTGGACGGAAACCCGTGCGGGGTTGTGGCGAATCGCCTCTTTCAGAATCTCTTCCGCTTGCAGGTCGCGGCCATAGGCCAGGTAGACGTCGGCTTCTGCAACGGGGTCCACATCACCGCCAGCATCCAGCTGGCTGGGCGAGTAGGCCATGGAAGAGCCGCCCGTGGTCATTTCGCTGTTGGCGGTGTCGATGCGTTGACCACCGCTGGCGCCGAAAAACGAGTCTGGCTGAATGCGGCTTTCCATGAAGGAGCTGTCTACGCCGCCAGCGCCACGGCGGCGCTGCACGACACGGTAAGCCCCATAACCGATCAACAGAGCCAGCAGGCCGCCACCGGCCAATGGAATCATGGGATCTTCCATCAGCCCATCAAGGAAGCTGGGCTCTTCGATGGGTGGTGGAGGAGGCACGACCACCTTGGGTGCGGGCGCTGCTGGTGCAGATGCCTCGGCGACAGGTGCAGACGCAGTGGCATCGGGGGCTGATGCAGCATCCGCAGGGGTGCTGGCCGCTTCGGCTGGCACCTCGGGTGTCGACGCAGGTGCTTGCGGGGCTGTCGGGGTGGCGGGAACGCCGGGCACTTCTGCCTTGATCGCCGCAGGCGTACTGGCCGCAGGGGCGGTGGCTGGAGCCGCGCCTGCAGCAGAGGCAGCGCCGACCTTGTTCAGGTCGCTGATGTTCTTGGACAGCTCAGCCATGCGGGCATTGGCTTCGCTGGCTTGCTTGTCTTTCGCCAACTGGTCTTCAGCAGCCTTTTGGCCTTTGAGAGAACCCTTCGAGAGGGTCAGCTTGTCTGGAGCGGTTGTTGCAGGCTTGCGGTCTTCCACCTGGGCCTGCACCTTGCCACTGGCCGAGCGCTCGGCCGAGGCCACTGTTGCGCTCGGTGCGGCATCAGCCAACTTGCGGCGGAAGGTGTTGAAGTCGCGGCTTTGGGCTGCCAGGATTTGGCGAGCCTCGGTGTTGGACACCGACTTGGCGGTGGCTTCATCCGGAATCTGCAGCACAGAGCCGGCACGCACACGGTTCACATTACCCTGGATGAATGCATCGGGGTTGGCGCGCATCATGGCCACCAGCATCTGGTCCAGAGAAACATCTGCAGGGCGGTGGGCATTCGCAATGCGACCGGCCGTATCGCCAGGCTTGACGGTCACGCCGTCGGCGGGGGCAGGGGCGGGGCGCGATGCGGCAGGTGCACGCACGGCGGGTGCGGCTGGAGTCGCTACACGCGCAGGGGCGGGGCGTTGCTGTGCCACGGCTGGCGCAGTGATCTGGGGCGCTGCTGTGGCTGTAGGTGCGGCACTGCGCAATGCCGGTGGGTCAAGCAGCAGGGTGTAGCTGCGAACAATCTTGCCTGTGCCCCAGGTGGTGTCCAGGACCAGATCGAGAAACGGATCGTTGACCGGGCGGTCGCTGGAGACCCGCAGCACGGCGCTGCCATCCGCACGGCGTTGCAGCTGGATCTGCAAGGCGTTCATCAGCGGATTGAATTCCATGCCTTGGGAGCGGAACACCTCGGGCGATGCCGCTGTGGCACGCAGGGTCTCAGCTTCCGCCGGTGTGATTTGGGGTACGTCGATCTCGGCGCGCAAAGGTTCACCCAGCGCTGATTGCACCGTGATTCGCCCCAAGGCCAAAGCAGACGCCTCGCCTGCGTGCAGGCCGACGCAAAGCACGGCAGCAGCCGCCAAAGCTGAAAATTTCCAACGATGCATGTTTGCCATCAACTGATTAGGTGGTGCGGCTCGGTCG
>JAYSCA010000464.1:0-2891 GCA_041915165.1 Ideonella sp. | reverse complement strand
GGCCCAGCAGACCGCCCATCACCGGCCCCAGCACGAAGCCCATGCCGAAGGTGGCGCCCAGCATGCCGAACCGCTTGGCCCGCTCACTGGGCGAGGAGATGTCGGCCACATAGGCCTGGGCCACCGCCGCATTGGCCTGCAGCGCACCGCTCACCAGGCGCACCGCGATCAGCATCCACAGCGCCGTGGCCAAGCCGGTGACGAAGAAGCTCAGCGCCAGCCCGGTGAAGCCGATGAGCAGCACCGGCCGACGACCAAAGTGGTCCGATGCGGCCCCGAGGATCGGCGAACCAAAGAAGTTCGCCACCCCGAAGGCCAGGCTGACGATGCCGTACCAGAAGGCCTGGTCGGTCTGCGAGCCGGTGAAGGTGCCGACCAAGGGGGCGAGCACCGGGATGATCAGGCCGATCGACACCATGTCGATCAGCACGGTCAGCATGATGAACGGCATGGCAGCCGTCCGTTGGCGGGCGCTTCCCGCAGTCTCGGCAGAACTCATCGGACCTCAGACTGATGCTTCAATGACAGCGCCCGGACGGGCCGGGCGCTGCGATGGAGCACGACGGGTTGTCACTCCGCCCGGTAGTTGGGCGCTTCCTTGGTGATCTGCACGTCGTGCACGTGGCTTTCGCGGATGCCCGCGGCCGTGATCTCGACGAACTCGGCCCGCTCGCGCATCTGGTCGATGGTGGCACAACCGCAATAGCCCATCGAAGCCCTCAGGCCGCCGGCCATCTGGTACATGATCGTGACCAGCGAGCCCTTGTACGGCACGCGGCCTTCGATGCCCTCGGGCACCAGCTTGTCCGCGTTCGGGTTGGTGGTCTCGTCGTTTTCCTGGAAGTAGCGATCGGCCGAACCGGCCTTCATCGCACCGATCGAGCCCATGCCGCGGTAGCCTTTGTAGCTGCGGCCCTGGTAGAGGATGACCTCACCCGGGGCTTCTTCGGTCCCGGCGAACATGCCGCCCATCATCACGGTGCTGGCACCGGCGGCGATGGCCTTGGCGATGTCGCCGGAGTAGCGGATGCCGCCGTCAGCGATCAGCGGCACGCCCGTGCCCTTGAGCGCGGTGGCCACGTTGTCGATCGCCGTGATCTGCGGCACGCCCACACCGGCCACGATGCGGGTGGTGCAGATGGAGCCCGGGCCGATGCCAACCTTGACCGCATCGGCGCCGGCCTCGACCAGCGCCAGCGCGGCGGCGCCGGTGGCGATGTTGCCACCCACCACCTCGATCTGCGGGTAGTTGCGCTTGACCCAGCGCACCCGCTCGATCACGCCAGCCGAGTGGCCGTGGGCGGTGTCGACGATCAGCGCGTCCACGCCGGCCTTGACCAGCAGTTCCACGCGTTCTTCGGTGCCCTCGCCCACGCCGACCGCCGCGCCCACGCGCAGCTTGCCGTGATCGTCACGGGCCGCGTTCGGGAAGGTGGTCTGCTTGGTGATGTCCTTGACGGTGAAGAGACCGCGCAGCTCGAAGGCATCGTTGACGACCAGCACGCGTTCAAGCTTGTGCTTGTGCATCAGCTCCTTGGCCTCGGCCAGCGAAGCGCCTTCCTTCACGGTGACCAGACGCTCACGGGGCGTCATGATCTCGCGCACCGGCACGTCCAGGCGGGTCTCGAAGCGCAGGTCGCGCCCGCTCACGATCCCGACCACCTTGCCCGCGTCGATCACGGGGAAGCCAGAGATGCCATGCTGTTCGGACAGCGCCTTCACCTCGTGCACCCGGGTGTCGGGCGAGATGGTGATCGGATCCTTCAGCAGGCCGGATTCATAACGTTTGACCCGCGCCACCTCGGTCGCCTGCTGCTTGGGCGTGAGGTTCTTGTGCACGATGCCCATGCCACCTTCCTGAGCGATCGTGATCGCCAGACGGGCTTCGGTCACCGTGTCCATCGCTGCCGACACCAGCGGCAGGTTCAGGACAATGTTGCGGGAGAAGTGGGTTGCCAGCGACGTGTCGCGCGGCAGGACTTGAGAGAACGCGGGGACCAGCAACACATCGTCAAAGGTCAGCGCTTTGCCAAGAAGGCGCATGGGGAAGCTCCAGACGCAAAAGCGGATTATACGGAATGTGCGCCGAGGTTCATGTCAGCCCGGATACACATTGCCCGTCCGCCGGGGCATCCAGCCGCATACACTGGCAGCTGCGCGGCGCGGATGCGCCTTGTTTTATTCCCTGCCAGCCTGCCATGAAGCTGTCCCATCTTTGCCTCCTCGGTCTCCTGGCCGCCGCCACCACCTTGGCATCGGCCCAATCGATCTGGAAGTGGCGCGACCGGGATGGCCGCATGATGGTCAGCGACCGGCCGCCGCCTGCCGACATCCCCGAGAAGAACATCCTTCAGCGCCCCAACGGCCCGCGGATGATGGCCACGACGGACGCTGCGGCGGCCGCTCCGTCTGCCCCGGCCTCGGCCGGCCTGGACAAGGAGCTGGAAGCCCGCAAGCGCAAGATGCTGCAGGAGCAGGCGGCCGAGAAGCAGGAAAAGCAGGCCCAGGCCAACGCGGCCAAGGAACGGGCCTCGGCCCAGAAGGCGGAAAACTGCCAGCGCGCCCGCAGCCAGCTGACGATGCTGCAAAGCGGTGTGCGCGTGGCGCGCCCCAACGCCCAGGGAGAACGCGAGTACCTGGACGACAAGGGCCGCGCCGCAGAAATCGCCCGCACGCAGCAGCAGATCAGCGCCAACTGCAACTGAGGCCACTGAGCGCGAGCGCCCGGCCCGTCAGGTGCCGCGCCCGCCCGGCGCGGGCCGATCGGTCTTCTGCTTGCGGTAGCGCAGACGGCGCGCTTCCTTGGGGTCCACGCACAGGCCCCGCCAGATTTCCACCCGGTCGTGCTGGCGCAGCACGGTGTCCAAAGGCTTGGCCTTCATCCAGACGCC
>JAYSCA010000463.1:0-2892 GCA_041915165.1 Ideonella sp. | reverse complement strand
TCGGGTCCACCGAGACGAAGACCGAGACATCGGCCTGACGGCCTTCGTAGACCGTCTTGGCCGCGCTGAGCGGGGTGCCGCGTTGCCACAGCTTGATCACGCGGGGATAGCCGGAATCGGTCAGCGCTCCCGGCCCGAAGTCGGTGCCGACGAAGACATGGTTTTCGTCCAGCCAGTCCAGCTCGGACTTGGCCTCCGGCAGCGTGAAGCCGTTCTGGACAAAGCGCCGGGTGGCCAGGTCGAACTCGCGCACCACCTTGGCATCCGCGCCGCCGCGAGACAGCGACACCAGGCAGCGGGTGGAACCCCCGCCCAGCAGCTGCGCACCGCCCCAGACCCAGTTCTCCGTTTCCTCACGGGCCAGGGCGTCCAGGTCAAGGATCAGCTCCCACTGCGGGGCGGTCTGGCGAAACTGCGCCAATGTGGTGCGTCGCCACAGGCCGCGCGGGTTCTGCTCGTCGCGCCAGAAGTTGTAGAGCCAGTCGCCACGGCGGGTCACCGCTGGGATGCGTTCCTTGGAATCCAGGATCGCCTGCAGGCGGTGCCGGGTCTCGGCGAAGCCAGGGCGGGCCTCCAGCAACTTGCGGCTGGCCGCGTTGTGCGCGCGCACCCAGCCGAGGGCGCGTTCGCCTTCGACATCCTCCAGCCACAGAAAGGGGTCGTCGGTCTCGGGGCGGGGGGCAGCGGTCTGGGCCATGGTGAGAGGGGCGCTGGTGGCGCCCAGCAGGGCAAGGGCCTGGCGGCGGGTGAACAAGGTCATGCGGGCAGCGGCGCGGGTGGCACCGACGAGAAGGGCCGGGGCGGATCACACCCCGGTCGGTCAATGGACGGACGTTCGAGGCTGGCGATGATAGGCGCGGCCGCGCTCGCTGTTCTGGGGATGGTCAGCTGCGGACGGTCGGGCGTTGCAGGGCGATCGGCTCCAAAGCCACCGAATGCTCGCCGTTGCCCACCCAGATCTGGCCTTCCTGCACGGTCACCTGCAGCTGCATGCTCCGGGCGGCCAGGCTGGCCAGCTCGCGGCTGGCTTCGGGGGGCACCTGCCAGACCTCCAGGTTGGACAGGCGGGACACCTTGCCGGCCAGGCCCTGCCACCAGATGGGGGTGGAGCTGCCGTAGGCCCAGATGCGCACCCGTTCGGCGCGGCCGCAGGCCTTGGCCAGGCGGCGGTCGTCGGGCTGGCCCACCTCGATCCACTGCACCAGGGCCCCGGTCAGGTCCTTCTGCCAGAGGTCGGGCTCGTCGGTGTCCGACAGGCCGGCGGCGAACTCCAGCGCTCCGCGGTCGGTGTCGGGCGGCACGGCCAGCGCGAAGGCCAGCAAGCGCATCATCAGCCGCTCATCGGTCTCGGACGGGTGGCGGGCCAGCGTGAGCGCATGGTCGGCATAGAGCGAGCGATCCATGTCGGCGATCTGCAGCTGGGCCTTGTAGACGGTGGACTTGAGGGCCATGGGACGGTGAGCCAAGAAAAGGAACCCACCAGTGTAGGGCCGATGGCCCACGGAATCCCTGTTGGGGCCAGGGCCGGCGGGGCGGGCGCAGGCGCAGGGCGGTGGCATCATCAGCCACAGGGAAACACAACAAGAGGCCAGAGCACGTGATGAACACCGACCCCAACCCTTTGCTGGCCACCTGGCCCGGGCCGCATGGCCTGCCGCCATTCGCGCAGATCCAGGCCAGGCATTTCGTGCCGGCGATGCAGGCGGCGATGGCCGCTCAAACGGCCGAGTTGGACGCCATCGCGAACCAGCCCGACGCCCCGGATTTTGAGAACACCGTGGCGGCCCTGGACCGTTCCGGCGCCTGGCTCTATCGGCTGGATGCGCTGCTGTCCAACCTGACCGCCTCGGCGACCTCGCCGGAGTTGCAGGCCGTGCAGCGTGAACTGGCCGCCCCGATGGCGGCGCACGACACCCGGGTCAAGATGCACCCCGGGGTGTTCGCCCGGCTGGACACGCTGTACGAGCAGCGCGAGGCGCTGGGTTTGGCACCCGAGGCCTTGCGTCTGCTGGAGCGCCTGCACCTGGACTGTGTGCGTGCTGGCGCCCGCCTGACACCGGCCGCGCAGCGGCGTTATGCGGCCATCATGGAAGAGTTGGCCACGCTGTGCACCCAGTTCGCGCAGAACGTGCTGGCCGACGAGGCCGCCTACCAGCTGGTGCTGCGCGGCGAGGCCGAGCTGGCCGGGCTGCCGGACTTCGTGCGTGCGGCGGCCCGCCAGGCGGCGGCCGAGCGCGGGCTGGCCGAGGACGCCCATGTCATCACGCTCAACCGCTCGCTGATCGAGCCCTTCCTGACCTATTCCGACCGCCGTGACCTGCGCGAGCAGGCCTGGCGGGCCTGGAGCCGGCGCGGTGAGATGGACGGCGAGACCGACAACCGCGCGCTGATCCAGCGCATTCTGGTGCTGCGCAATGCCCAGGCGCGCGAGCATGGTTTCGACAACTACGCCGACTATGTGCTGACCGACAGCATGGCCGGTGGCCAGCAGGCGGTGCGCCAATTGCTGGGCGAGGTCTGGCAGCGCGCCCTGCCGGCGGCCGAGCGCGAGCGCCAGGCCCTGATCGCGATGATGCGCAGCCACGGCGTGGCCGGTGAGCCCGCGGCCTGGGACTGGCGCTACTGGTCGGAGAAGGTGCGGCAGGCCCGCTACGACATCGACGACGCCGAGGTGAAGCCCTACTTCTCGCTGGAGCGCATGGTCGAGGCCTTGTTCGACTGCGCTCAGCGCCTGTTCGGCGTGCGCTTCGAGGCGCGGCCGGACATCCCCGCCTACCACCCCGATGTGCGGGTCTACGAGATGTTCGACGCCCAGGGGCGCAGCGCCGGCCTGTTCCTGCAGGACAACTTCGCGCGGGCCACCAAGCGCTCGGGGGCCTGGATGAGCGACTT
>JAYSCA010000462.1:0-2899 GCA_041915165.1 Ideonella sp. | reverse complement strand
TCCTCGGGCGACTGCGGCGCGCTGCCCGGGCTGTACCAGACCAGGTGGCCGGGCTGGGCCGAGGCCGGGCTGATCTGGGCCACTTCGCGCAGGTAGACCGGCTTGCCGTCGTGCACGCCGACCACGATGTCGCCGACCTCGTCGGCGTTGCGCAGGAATTCGCCGGTCTCCACCGACAGCAGCTGGTTGCCCTGTGGCTGCATCACCGAGCCGGCCGGCATGCCCTGGTTGGCGGCGGCCAGGCTGGACTTCAGCGTCATCACGTCGACGCCGCGCTCGCGCAGGCGGGACGGGTCGAGCGCCACGTTCACGACGCGGCCGGGGCCCCCGATGGTCTGCACCTCGCGGCTGCCCGGCACGCGCTTGAGTTCGGTCTCCAGCGTGTGGGCCACGCGCTCCAGCTCGGTGCCGCTGCGGGCGTCCTGGGCCCACAGCGTCACGCCCAGCACCGGCACATCGTCAATGCCCTTGGGCTTGACGATGGGCGACTGGGCGCCCAGGCCGCTGGGCAGCCAGTCGGAATTGGCGTGCAACACGTCGTAGAGGCGCACCAGCGCCTCGGTGCGGGGCACGCCGACCTTGAACTGCACCGTCATCACCGCCATGCCGGGCTGCGACACGGAGAAGGTGTGGTCGATGTCCGCGATCTGCGACAGCACCTGCTCGGCCGGACGCGCCACCATGCTCTGCACGTCAGCGCTGCTGGCCCCCGTGAAGGGGATCAGCACATTGGCCATGGTCACGTTGATCTGGGGTTCTTCCTCGCGCGGCGTGACCAGCACGGCGAACAGGCCCAGCAGCAGCGCCACCAGGGCCAGCAAAGGGGTGATCGCGTTGTTCTGGAAGGTGCGGGCCAGTCGGCCCGAGATGCCCAGCGGACGCGGTTCACCGGCGGGGGCGTGCAGATCGCTCATCGTGGCTCCCGTCCGCTCAGCGCTTGGCCGGGGTCGCACCGGCCAAGCCGGCCTGCACCGCGTCCACCGCCACCTGGTCGCCCGCCTTCAGGCCGGCCAGCACTGGCAGCTGCTGACCCGCCGTGGGCGCGCCCAGGCGCACCGAGCGCAACACGAACTGGCCCTGGCTGACCACATAAACGGCTTCCAGCTCGCCGCGGCGCAGCACGGCGCTGGCGGGCACGCTCAGCGCGGCCGGCACGTTGGCCACCGCGGCGGCCGGCGCGTCGAAGCGCACGCGCAGGCTCTGGCCCGGTGTCAGCGCGGTGCCGGTCGGCAGGTCCAGGCGCCATTCGATCGTCTGTGCCACCGGGTCGGTGGCGGGCAGCTCGGTGCGGCGCACCGGCGTCACCCATTGCCCATCGGGCAGCCGCACCTGTGGGTGGCTGGCGGCGCGGGCCAGCGCCGCCCGGGTGGACGGCACCTGCACCACCGCGCGCAGCGCGCCCGGGGCGTACATCGTCAGCAGGCTGCGGCCGGCCGAGGCCAGGTCGCCGGTGTCCACCAGCGTGGACTGCACCACGCCGTCGAACGGCGCCACCACGTCGGCGAAGCCGCGGGCCAGCGCCGCCTGGCTGCGGGCGCCCTTGGCCTGGTCGACGGCGGCCTGGGCGGCCTTCAGCGTGGTGTCCGCCTGGTCCACCACCGACTGGCTGACAAAGCCCTGCCGGCGCAGTTCGCGCTGGCGGTCGGCGTTGAGCCGAGCGTTTTCCAGCTGGGCCTGGGCCTGGGCCAGGGCCGCATTGCTCTGCAGCAGGCCGGCGCTGGTGTCACGGGCGTCGATGCGGGCCAGCAACTGGCCGGCACGGACCTTGTCGCCCGCCTTGACGGCCAGCGCGGTGACGTTGCCGCTCACCTGGGCCGCCACGGTGGCCTGGCGCAGCGCCTCCACCGAGCCATCCAGCTCGAAACCGGCACCGGTCGGGACACTCCCCACCGTCACGGTCGGCACCGTGCCCGCCACGGCCGCGGTGCAGCCCAGCCACAACGCCGTCCACAGCACAGGCCGGCCCCCCAGGATGTGAAGTGTCTTGATACCCATGTGGGTATCCTAGCAGAGGCGGGGAATCTGTATCAAGTTGGGGATTTCGGCATGATCCGACTTCCGGCGCCATTTGGCGAGGGCGGATCGGAATTGTCTTGATGCAAATGAAATCGGGGTATGCTGCGGTGCGTCAGGCAGACACCTCACTCCATGGATGCGGATGACTGAAGGTTTTCCCTTTTCCCCGGGGCTCGCGGCGGCGCACCAGGTCGTGGCGGTGCATGGGCCCGTGGTGGCTGTGCGGGGGCGACCGTTGCCCCAGCTGGGCCATGTGCTGAAGGTGCCCCTGGACGGGCGCCAGGTCACCTTGGTGGTGGAACAGCATGTCTCCGAGTGCGTGGTGCGCACCATCGCGCTGGAGAGCACCGAGGGCCTGGCCCGCGGCCTGCCGGCCCATGACACCGGCGCCCCGCTGACCGTACCGGCCGGCGAGGCCTGCCTGGGCCGTCTGCTGGACGTGCAGGGCCGCCCGCTCGACGGTGGGCCACCGCTGGACCCGGCCCTCAACCGCCCGGTGATGATCCCGCCGCCCCTCTTGTCCGACACCTTGCCCGGCCAGCAGATCCTGCCCACCGGCATCAAGGTGATCGACCTGCTGTGCCCCTTCGTGCGCGGCGGCAAGACCGGGCTGTTCGGTGGTGCCGGCGTGGGCAAGACGGTGCTGATGATGGAGTTCATGCACGCGGTCAGCACGCTCTACCAGGGTGCCTCGGTGTTTGCCGGCGTGGGCGAGCGCATCCGCGAGGGCCATGAGCTCTGGCACGAGATGAGCGATGCCGGCGTGATGCAACGCACCGTGATGGTCTTCGGCCAGATGGACGAGACCCCGGGCGTGCGCTACCACACGGGTTTCACCGCGCTGGCCTGTGCCGAGGCGCTGCGCGACGCCGGCCACGGCGAG
>JAYSCA010000461.1:0-2903 GCA_041915165.1 Ideonella sp. | reverse complement strand
CATGGGCCTGCATGTGGCCCAGATGACCAGCCAGGCCGCGATGCGCCAGTGCTTCGCCGCGGTGACCACCGCCCCGGCCCAGATCCTGGGCCTGGACCACTTCGGCCTGGCCGTCGGCAAGGAAGCCAGCTTCGTGCTGCTGCAGGCCCGCGACCCCATCGAGGCGCTGCGCCTGCGGGCCCACCGCCTGGGCGTGTGGCGCCGGGGCGTGCAGCTGGCCGCCAGCGCCCCGCTGCGGACCACCCTGGCGCTGCCCGGGCGGCCTGCCAGCACCGACTTCCGGCGCTGAGGCGCGGGGCGTCAGGCCCGCGTCTGGTCTCGCAGATAGCGCTCGCGCATCGGCTTGAGCAGCAGGATCGCCAGCAGCGCGGCGCAGACGTCGAGCGTGATGGCGGTGCCGAACACCGGCAACCAGCTGCCGGTGGACTGGTGCATCAGCGCGGCCAGCGGGCCGCCGAACACCGCGCCCACGCCCTGGGCGATGTAGAGCCAGCCGTAGTTTGCCGTGGCGTGGCGGGCGCCGAAGGTGTCGGTCAGCGTGGAGGGGAACAGCGAGAAGATCTCGCCCCAACCGAAGAACACCACGCCCGACAGCAGCACGAACAGCGCCGGGTGATCCCGGTTGGCCAGCCACAGGGCCATGGCCGCGGCCTCCAGCGTGAAGGCGATGAACATCGTCTTCTCGCGGCCGATGCGGTCCGACACCCAGCCGAAGAACGGGCGGGTCAGGCCGTTGGTGAGCCGGTCGATGGTGAGCGCCAGCGGCAGCGCGGTGAAGCCGAACACCATCATGTCGGCCACGCCGAAGTCGCGGGCGAAGCTGGCCATTTGCGAGGTGACCATCAGGCCCGAGGTGGCCATCATCGCCATCATCAGGAACATCAGCCAGAAGATCGGCTGACGCAGCATCTGCGAGGAGTTCAGGTCACGCACGCTGCCGGCGCCGGCCTCGCCGCTGGCACTCGCATAGTCGATGGCCGGCTCGCGCAGGCCCTGGGCGACGATCCAGCCGATCACGGCAAAGGCCACACCGTACTGCCACAGCGTGGTCTCCAGCCCGCGGGTACTCAGCGAGCCTGCGATCGGGAAGGTGGTGAGGATGGCGCCCATGCCGTAGCCGGCCGCCACCACGCCAGCGGCAAAGCCGCGTTGGCGCGGGAACCAGCGCACCATCAGCCCGACGACGCCGACATAGACGATGCCGGTGCCCAGGCCCGCGAACAGGCCATAGGTGAGGTAGAGCATGGCCACGCTGTTGGCCTGCGAGGCCAGCACCCAGCTCAGGCCCGTCTGCACGATGCCGAAGCCGATCAGCCGGCGCGGCCCGAAGCGCTCAGCCAGCTTGCCCTGGAAGGGCGAGAACAGGGTCTGCAGCACGATGACGATGGAGAAGGTCACCTGCAGAACCGCCAGCGAAGCGCCCAGCTTGGCGCCGAAGGGCTTGGTGAACAGCGTCCACACGTACTGCGGGCTGGAGATCACCATCATGCAGCCCAGGCCCAGCAGCAGCTGCACCCAGCGGTTGGCGAAGACCGAGACGGGTGAGGCGGGGATGGCCCCGGCACTTTGGATGCTCATCGGAGATTCCTTTTGACGGACAGGAGACGGCATGCGGGCATGCGGCAGCCGTTCCCGGGCTGTCCAGACCCCGGGAACGTCGTGAAAAAGGGAGGGAAGGTGCGGCCGGCGGGCTACCAGCCCGCGACGATGCCGTCGCTGCGCAGGTCGAAGCCGCCTTCGAGCAGGCCGTCTGGGTGCCGGACGATGGCGCCGGCGTGGCCCATCGTCTCGTCGAAGGCCCCCAGCACGTCCACCTCATGGCCCCAGTCGCGCAGGGTCTGCACGGTGGCCTCCGGGAAGCGGCTTTCCAGCTTCAGGCTGTCGCTGCTCTGCCCCCAGGTGCGGCCCAGCAGCCAGCGCGGCGCGGCGATCGCCTCTTGCGGGTTCAGGCCCAGGCGGGCGATGCGGCTGAACACCGCCGCCTGCGACTGCGGCTGGCCGTCGCCCCCCATGTTCCCGTAGACCAGCGTGCGGCCATCGTCGAAACGGGCCAGGCCGGGGATCAGCGTGTGATAAGGCTTGCGGCCCGGCATCAGCGGGTTGCGCGCCTCGGGCGAGAGCGAGAAGCTGCAGCCCCGGTTCTGCCAGCAGATGCCCGAGCCGTCCAACACCAGCCCGCTGCCGAACTCGTGGTAGACGCTCTGGATGAAGCTCACCGCCAGCCCCTGGCTGTCCACCGCCCCCATCCAGACGGTGTCGCCCGGCCCCTGACCACGGCCCCAGGGCGCGGCTTGGGCGGGCAGGATCTTCGCGGCCATCGCATCCAGGCGCGCCGGCTGCAGGTGGTCGGCGGGATCCTCCGTCATGTAGGCCGGGTCGGTGATCACGCGGTCGCGGATGCGGAAGGCCTGCTTGGTGGCCTCCACGCAGGCGTGCACGAAGGCGGGGCTCTCGGACGTCATGCTCGGCTGCCACAGCCGCTCCAGCTGGCCCAGGATCAGCAGCGCCACCAGGCCCTGGGTCGGCGGCGGCATGTTGAACAGGGACCAGTCGGCCTGCCGCAGCGACAGCGGCGTCTTGCGCTGGGCCCGGTGGGCCTGCAGGTCGGCCAGCGTCACCGGGCTGTCCTGCGCCGCCAGGTCCTTGGCCAGGCTGCGGGCCAGGTCGCCGCGGTAGAAGTCGTCCAGCCCGGCGCGCACCAGCTGTTCCAGCGTCTGGGCCAGACGGGGCAGGCGCAGGCGCTCACCGGTGCGCCAGGCACCGGTTTGCTGGAAGCTCTGGGCATAGCCTGGCACCGGCAGCAGGTCGCCGGCCAGCTTGTCCATCGCGGCCACCTGGCTCTCGGTGATCGGGAAGCCGTCGCGGGCATAGCCGATGGCGTCGGCCAACAGACGCGACAGCGG
>JAYSCA010000460.1:0-2905 GCA_041915165.1 Ideonella sp. | reverse complement strand
CTCGATGAAGTCGTTCTTGAGCGTGGCGCCGCTGTTGCCGCCCCCGCCATAGACCTGGCTGATGACGATGCCGCTGGTCGAGGCCAGCGCCAGCGGGGCCGCGCAGGCCAGCAGGGCCGCCACGGCCGCTGCGAGAGGATGGAATTTCATGGGTTGGAGTGTGGTGAGCGGAAAGGCTCCGCAGCTTCCACACCCCGGATGACGGGTCCGTGTCGTCCCCATGAAGGGCGGGGTCATGGTCCCATGGCCCGTCCGGCGCCCCAGATCACCGGCCGACGAAACCTCGGCGAACGGGCGCGGATCGTCGCTCAGACGACCTCATTGGCCATCCTTGATCAGCCGGCCCGACAGGGGCTGCACCGGCCGTGCATTCATGGGATACAAACGCGCGAAGATGTCGATCTGAGCTGACGAGACCGTGACAGGCTGTTTCATCACCAGCCACAACACGCCCTCGGTGCAGGGCGGCGTGGTCAGCGAGCCCATGTAGGTCAGGTAGCGCGGGTCCTGCGGCAGCAGCGCCGGCAGGTCGATGGGCACGGGCGAGGCCAGGCTGTCGCCACGCTCCAGCGGCAGGGCATTCCAGACGGCCTGGACCTGGGGCTGCGGCGCATCCCCCCGCTGCAGCAGCACCGCCACCACCGCCAGGTGGCCTTCGGCGTCCCGGTGCACCACGTGCACCACCATGTCGAAGACCCGGCCGTTCAGGCGCTCCTCGGACGGCTTGTGGAAATGGAACTGCACCAGCTCGTAGCGGCGGCCGTTGACGACGATGCTGTTGCCGGCCTCGGGCGTCACCTGGATGGTGTGGCCGTTGTCCAGCACGCTGAAGCCGCTGGGGCGGTAGTCGAACTGGATCGGCGGCAGCTGCACTGGAATGCCGTCGCGGACGTCGACCGGGCTCTGGCGGTGGCCGCTGGCGCACTGCGCGTATTCGGGGGCCAGCCGGGCCCAGGCCTGCGGCCCCTCGGGGCCGTCGTAACTCCAGTGAGGCGGATGGTCGCCGTGCACGGCCGGGGCTGGCGGTTCGTTGGCAGGGGCATGGGCCGGCGCGCTCTTGTGCGCCGGCTTGGCGGCGAACTTGCGCGCGGACGGTGCCTTGGCCTCGCCCTCGGTCTTGTTCTCCACCCGCACCACATAGGGCGTCGGGCTGCCCGGGGCCCGGGTGGCGCCCAGCTTCTCGGCCAACTTCTCGCGCAAATCGTCCATCGACATGGGACGGCGCGGCGCCGACGCACTGGCAGAGGCCGGCTGGGCGGCCTCGGGCTGGCCAGCAGCCCCGCTCGGGCCGGCCAGCGACACGGCCAGCGCGGCCATCAGGGCACGGCACAGGAGCTTCAAGGGAACGAGATGAGACGGACGCATGTCCGCCATATCGGCCGGCCCCGCGGTCGGCTTGAGCCCCGCCCCCTGGGCAGGAACCCGCAGGCCGGGTGCCTCAGCAGGCGGGCTGGGCCTCGGTCTGGGTGCTGACGGGCCGCGGCAGACGGTGCCGCACCCACAGCCAGGCCAGCAGGCCCACAGCCATCATCGCCAGCGAGGCCCAGGCCAGGCCCAGCAGCGAATGCATGACCAGCGGCGCCAGCACGCCCGCCACCACCGCGTTGGCCACGCTGGCGATGCAGGCCTGCAGTGAGGAGGCCATGCCCCGGCGGTCCGGCGCCTGGTCCAGCACCAGCAGCGTCACCACCGGCACCATCATGGCCCAGCCCAGCGAATAGAACCCCAACAGCGGCAGCGCCCACCAGGCGCTGAGCGGCGCCAGCCAGTTCAGCAGCACATTGAGCACACCCACACTGCCCATCACCCAGAAGCCATAGCGCACCTGCAGCTGTGGTGCCACCTTGCCCGCCAGGCGGCCGGACAACCAGGCGCCGGACATGATGCCGCCAATGGTCATCAGGAACAGGTAGAAGAACTGTGTCGGCGCCAGGTGCAGGTGCTCACCCAGGAACACCGGCGCCGACAGCACGTACAGGAACATGCCGTTGAAGGGCACGCCCGAGGCCAGGCTGAGGGCCATGAAGCGGGCGCTGCCGCCCAGCTGCACATAGCCGCGCATCAGGTGGCCCGCGCTGAAGGGCTGGCGCTGCGCCGCCTCCAGCGTCTCGGGCAGGCGCAGGCCCATCAGCAGCGCCAGCCCCAGACCGATCAGCGCCAGCAGGCCGAAGATGCTGGGCCAGCCCAACCAGACGAACAGCTGGCCACCGACGATCGGCGCGATGGCCGGCGCCAGGCCGAAGAACAGCGTGACCTGCGACATCACCCGCTGCGCCTCGTGCGGCGGGAACATGTCGCGGATCACCGCCCGCGACACCACCATGCCCGCGCCAGCCGACATGCCCTGCAGGGCCCGGAACAGCACCAACTGGCCGATCGACTGCGACAGCGCGCAGCCCAGCGAGGCCAGTGCGAACACCGTCATGCCCACCAGCACCACCGGCCTGCGGCCGAAGCTGTCGGCCAGCGCACCGTGGAACAGGTTCATCAGCGCGAAGGCCAGCAGGTAGGCCGACAGGGTCTGCTGCATCTCGACCGGCGTGGCACCCAGCGACTGGGCGATGCCCGAGAAGGCCGGGATGTAGGTGTCGATCGAGAACGGCCCGATCATGCTGAGCGTGGCCAGCAGCAGGGCCAGGGTCCAGCGGCGGCCGGGCCAGAGTTCGGAGGCGTTCGGGTTCATTCGGCAGGCCGGCGCGGGCGCGGGATCGTCATCGGTGAAAAAAGTGAAGCAGACCGATAGGCCGGATTCTGTGCGCCCGCCCGGCTTGCGCCGGTCGGGCGTGACCGCCATTCCTCTGGGCCGGGGTGTTGCCACCCTGGCTCGATGCCACCTACCCGCCAGCTCAGCGAGCCGCGTCAAAGCTGGCCTATTTGGTGTTGCTGCGCGTAGAGATTGCCGCGT
>JAYSCA010000459.1:0-2912 GCA_041915165.1 Ideonella sp. | reverse complement strand
GTCTGCACCAGATCGTTGTGGCGCCACATGCTGCGCGGCTCGCCATCCAGCGCCTCGATGCGCTCGTACTGCTGGTTGCCCTCGCAGTAATGCGCCACCCGGGTGCTGCTGACGGCCCCACCCCCGCTCACCACCAAGGTTCCCTGGTAGTTGCGCGTCGAGGCAGCCGACTGGCTGCGCATCAGCCACGCCCGGGCCGAGAGTCCAGACGCGCTCGCCGCATCCGCAGCAGGCACGGCCCCACTCCCTGTGGCGCCAGCGGAGCCTATGCACAGCAGCCAGCCGCCCAACGTGACGGCCAGCCATCGCCGCTGCTGGCCCCACCCCTCGAAACACTGCATGTGGACGTTCCGCCTCAGGACTTCACTGACCGTCCGGACTCAAGGCCACTTCGCGCACCCCGCCAGGGGCGGCCAGCGCAGCGCCTTGGGCGAACTGCCGGTGGGCCATCAGGTAGCGGTCCAGCCGCGGATTGCGCTGCATCGGCAGCGACGTCACTTCAACCATGGACAAGGAGGCCGGCGCGGCGGAAGCCTGGGCCTGCGCCAGTTCCACCCCGGCCGGCGCCACACCAGGCGCAGGAGAACGCCAGACCATCGCCGCGCCCACCGCCATCATGCAGCCCGCCGTGACTGCGGCGGTGGTGGTCCAGGTGCGGTGCGAGACGATCATCTGCCGCCAGCGACGGCGCGTGTCCAGGGACACCACGTTCGCGGCCACGTCGCCCTCGGCAGGAACCACCACCGACGAGGGCGCCAGCACCACCGGCTCCTGGGCCAGCCGCTCGCGCAGGCCGCAAAGAAAACGGGCGTCATGCGCGGCCGCGCTGCCGAGGTCTTCCGAGCGCATGACGTCGCCGATCAGCGCATAACCATGCCATTCGGCACGGCAGTCTTCGTCCTCACGCCACGCCCGCAAGGCATCGCGCATCTCGGCGTCCGAGGCCTCGCCATCGGTCACCGCCGACAGGCAGGCACGGACGAGCTCGCGTTCGTTCAGGGGCTCCGACATCATCTCTGACACTCCAGCAGCCAAACCGGCCTCACCAACGTTCTCCATCGCGTGTGTCCAGCAAAGGCCGAAGTCGCTGGGCAATCGCCTCGCGGGCGCGAAAAATGCGCGATCGGACCGTGCCGATCGGGCAATTCATCACTTCCGCAATCTCTTCATAGCTCAAGCCTTCGATCTCCCGCAGGGTGATCGCCTGCCGCAGATCTTCCGACAAGGCATCGATCGCGGCGTTCACCGTCGCGGCAATTTCCTTGCTGGCCAATACCGCATCGGGTGTGGCCATGTCGGTTTGTTCCGTTTGGGGGGAGGAAGTTTCATCCTCGTCGCTGGACACCGCGAACGCCGCCTCGGTGATCACCGGATCGCGCTTGAGGTCAGCCAGGGCTTTCTTGGCCGTGTTCACCGCGATGCGGTAGAGCCAGGTGTAGAAGGCCGAGTCGCCGCGGAACTGCGGCAGGGCACGATAGGCCCGGATGAAGGTTTCCTGGGCGATGTCGAACACCAGGTCGCTGTCGCGCACCATGCGTCCGATCAGGCGTTCGATCCGGCGCTGGTACTTGACCACCAGCATCTCGAAGGCCCGCACATCCCCTTGTTTGACGCGTTCGACGAGCGCGGCGTCGGCATCGGCTTGTGGCGTCGTCATGCCAGGGCCTCCTGTCGACGTTGCTGCAGTGCCACACGCAGCGCATGCCACTGCGCAGGTGAACGGGCTTGCGCCGCATCCAGCGGCAGCCAGCGGACGCGAGGACGCGATCCCGACGCGCCCACCGCGCGGGCCAGCAGCCAACGGCCTCCGTCCCACACCAGCGTCACGTCGACCAAGGGCTGGTCAGCCAGGGTCCAGCAGCTGCCGGTCCACACCAGTTCCCTGCCGGCGCGACGACGCCACGCCAGGGATGCCAGCAGTGCCGCCACCACGGCGAGCACGGCCACCGCCCAGGAGGGAACCCACCCCCAGGAGAGCACCCCGCCACTCATGCCGGCAGCCCAGACAAGCGCCCAGGCCATGGGCCAGAACCCACGGCGTGCAAGTTGGCAGGTGGCGGGCGGCGCCGTGCGCATCGGGCCCGCCTCAGCTTCGGAGCGCGTTCAGACGCGCCGGAACACCAACGTGCCGTTGGTGCCACCAAATCCGAAGTTGTTCTTCACCGCCACGTCGATCTTCATCTCCCGCGCCACGTTGGCGCAGTAGTCCAGGTCGCACTCCGGATCCTGGTTGAAGATGTTGATGGTCGGCGGCGAGATCTGGTGATGCAACGCCAGCACCGAGAACACCGACTCGATGCCGCCCGCGCCGCCCAGCAGGTGGCCGGTCATGGACTTGGTCGAGTTCACCACCAGCTTCTTGGCATGGTCGCCAAAGGCCAGCTTGATCGCGTTGGTCTCGTTGAGGTCGCCGATCGGTGTCGAGGTGCCGTGCGCGTTCAGGTACTGCACGTCCTCGGGGTTGATCTGCGCATCGCGCAGCGCCGCCTTCATGGACCGCTTGGGACCGTCGACGTTCGGCGCCGTCATGTGGTAGGCATCGCTGCCCATGCCAAAGCCGATCACTTCGGCGTAGATCTTGGCACCGCGCTTCTTGGCGTGTTCGTACTCTTCGAGCACCATCACGCCCGCGCCCTCGCCCAGCACGAAGCCGTCACGGTCCTTGTCCCAGGGACGGGAGGCCGTGGCCGGATCGTCGTTGCGGGTGGACAAAGCCCGGGCCGAGGCAAAACCGCCCACGCCCAGCACATCGACCGTCGATTCGGCGCCGCCAGCGATCATTACATCGGCATCGCCGTACCCGATCATGCGGGCCGACTGGCCGATGCAATGCAGGCCGGTCGTGCAGGCCGTCACCACCGCCAGGTTGGGTCCCGTGTAGCCGAAATGGATCGACACGTGACCCGAGATCA
>JAYSCA010000458.1:0-2913 GCA_041915165.1 Ideonella sp. | reverse complement strand
TGCAGGGCGCTGCCGACATGCGCCTGCTGGGCTGGGCTGGGGATGTGGCCGATGGCCAGGCCCTGCTGGACGCCACCCGACCGGATGTGCTGCTGGTCGACCTGGGCCTGCCCAGCGGCAGCGGCATCCAGCTGATCCGCCATGCCCAGGCCCACCTGCCCGACACCGATGTGATGGTGGTCACCGTGTTCGGCGACGAGCCCCATGTGATGGCCTCGCTGGAGGCCGGGGCCACCGGCTACCTGCTCAAGGATGCGAACGCGGGTGACCTGATCGAACAGATCCGGGCGCTGCGGGCCGGCGGCAGCCCGATCAGCCCGGTGATTGCCCGCCAGCTGCTGCTGCGGCTGGCGCCCCCCGGTCTGCCGAGCGCGGCCGACGAGGCGCTGCTCTCGCCGCAGGAACGGCAGGTGCTGACCTTCAGCGCCAAGGGCTTCAGCTTCGATGAGATCGCCGGCATGATGGGCCTGTCCCGCCACACTGTGATGACCTACGTGAAGCGCAGCTACCGCAAGTTGCAGGTGCACTCCAAGACCGAGGCCATCTATGAGGCCCGCAAGCTGGGGCTGGTGCGCGACTGAGGGCAGGCGCGCGCTGTGGCGCGGGGGGCCGGGGTGGGCCTGGCGGATCTGCGCATGGGGGCTGCTGGTGGTCGGCCTCGGGCTCGCGCGGGCCCAGCCGTCGGCCCCCGTGCAGACCGTGGCGCAGGCCCAGGGGCATGTGCAGACCCTGGCGTCGGGGGGGGCCGAGGTGGATCTCCCGGCCCTGCTGGCCCGCCTGCCGGCACCGAGCGACAGCGCCGCGTGGTCGCCCGTCGCGCTGCCGCAGATGCGCCAGCCGGCCGCCCCGTCCGGCAGGAGCGAAGACGGTGCGGCGATGCAGATCTGGTGGTACCGGATGCGGGTGGCCCCGAGCGCCGAGGCGGGCGGCGCAGCCCGGCGCTGTGCCTTGTACCTGCCCCGGGTATCCGGGGGCGCCGTGGTCGTGGCGACCTGGAACGGGGGCGGCTGGAAGCTGCTGTCGGACGGCAGCGATCTCTGGCGCGAGCAGTGGAACCGGCCGGTCTGGGTGGAACGCGCGGCCTGCGCGGGGCCGCAGCCCACCGAGTGGGCCGTCGGGGTGATCCGACGGGCGGACGGACAGCACCGGATCAGCCAGGCCCAGATCGGGCCGGTGCCGGCGCTGCGGCCGGCCTATGACCTGCGGCTGCAACTGCAGCTGGCGGGCCCGCAGGTGGGCAGCCTGGCCTTTCTCGCCCTCGGGGTGCTGGCGCTGGTGTACTGGGTCGGTCATCCCCGGCAGACCGCCTTTCTGCTGTTCGCCCTGACCGCGGCCGCCTGGACGCTGCGCAACCTGCATTACTACGCCACCCTGCCGCGGGGGGCCGGAGGCTCTGGCCTGGTTCTGGTGGATGACCAACGCCTCGCTGGCCTGGGTGATGGCCTTGATGTACCTGTTCGGCCTGCAGTTCGATGCGCGGCCGTCGCCGCGCTTCACCTGGGCCCTGGCGGTGTTCGTGCTGGGCGTGTCGCTGCTGTCCATGCCGGTGGCGGGCGCACCGCTGCACTCGCTGCTGGCCATCCATCTGGTCAACGCGGTGGTGGCCACCCTGGTGGGGGTGCTGCTGACCCTGCGGGCCTGGCGTTCGGAGGGCGAGGCGCTGAAGTTCATCACGCTGGCGTTCTGGCTCACCGAGGCTCTGGGCCTGCACGACCTGCTGCTGGTGACGGGGGTGATCGGGCCGGCGTCGATCTACCTGCTGCCCTATGCCAGTCTGGTCGTGCTGCTGGCCTTCCTCGGGGCGGCGCAGCGCCGCTACATCCAGGCGACCGAGGAGGCCGCCCAGGCCCACAGCCAGCTGGAGGCCCAGCTGGCCCGCCGCGAGGAGGAGCTGCGCCAGAACCACGAGCGGCTGCGCCGGGTGGAGCGCGAGCAGGCTTTGCTGCTGGAGCGCCAACGCCTGGTGCGCGACATGCACGATGGCCTGGGCTCCAACCTGATGTCGGCGCTGGTGCTGGCCGAACAGGGGCGGCTGTCGGGGGATTCGGTGGCCGGCCTGCTGCGCGAGTGTCTGGACGACCTGCGGCTGGTGATCGACTCGCTGGAGCCCATCGGCAACGACCTGGTCACGCTGCTGGCCATGCTGCGCCACCGTCTGGCCCGCCGGCTGGAGGTGGCCGGCCTCACCCTGGTGTGGGAGGTGGACGACCTGCCGCCGCTGGACTGGCTGACCCCACCCGAGGCGCTGCAGGTGCTGCGCATCGTGCAGGAGGTGCTCAACAACGTGCTGCGCCATGCCCAGGCGCGCCAGGTGCGGATCGCGATCACGCAGCAGGACACCGGGGTGCGGGTGCTGATCGAGGACGACGGCGTCGGCTTCGATCTCAGCCAGGTGCCCGCCGGCCGCGGCCTGCGGCACCTGCGCGAGCGGGCGGCCCGTCTGGGCGGCACCCTGCGTCTGGACAGCCGGCCCGGGCAGGGCACCCGGGTCCAGCTGGATCTGGCCCTGCAGCGCGAAGTGTCGGCATGAAGGACAATCGCCGCTGTCGCGAAGACCGTCCCGAACCACCATGCTCCAGCAACGCACCCTCAAGTCCCTGACCCGCGCCGTCGGCGTGGGCCTGCACAGTGGCCAGAAGGTGGAGCTGACCTTGCGCCCGGCGGCGCCCGACACCGGCATCGTGTTCCGCCGGATCGACCTGCCGCAACCGGTGGACATCCCGGTGCGCTTCGACGCGGTCTGCGACACCCGCATGGCCTCCACCATCTCGCCGGGCGGGGATCCGGGCGCGCCCAAGGTGCAGACCATCGAGCATCTGATGTCGGCCTGTGCCGGTCTGGGCATCGACAACCTCTATGTGGACATCACCGCCGACGAGGTGCCCATCCTCGACGGCTCCTCGGCCTCGTTCG
>JAYSCA010000457.1:0-2917 GCA_041915165.1 Ideonella sp. | reverse complement strand
GGGCCAGGGTCTTGCCGAACTGGGCGCCCAGACCACTGGAGGCGCCGGTGACGAGGGCCACGCGGCCCGAAAGATCGATGTTGTAGCTCATGGCGTGTCGGGCTTGCAGCCCCTGAAGTGGGTCGGTGGGCAACCCCGGGACGATGCGCCGGAGGCCGCCGAAAGGCGGGGCACACGCCCCGCCGCCTGCGGAAACAATAGCACGCACCTTCCAGCACCCTGCTGACGGGGCGCCTCGGGACATGCCACCATTCCAGAAAACGAACGATCGTGCTATTTTTACGTACAGATCGCTAGAATCCCCTGCGCTGACAACCACCCCACCCGCCTGGCGCGGGGTGGCAACAACGATTCATATCCCACCCAAGGACACACCATGACCCCCGCCGAGCTTCTCGCCCAATACGGCCCCCGCGAATCGATGGAATACGACGTGGTGATCGTCGGCGGTGGCCCGGCCGGGCTGTCGACGGCGATCCGCCTGAAGCAGCTGGCCGCCGAGAAGGGCGCCGAGGTCAATGTGGTGGTGCTGGAGAAGGGCTCCGAGCCTGGCGCGCACATCCTGTCGGGCGCCGTGATGGACCCGCAGGCCCTCACCGAGCTGTTCCCGAACTGGCAAGAACTGGGTGCGCCGCTGAACCAGCCCGTCACCGAGGACGAGGTGCTGTTCCTGTCGGAGACCGGTGCCAAGCAGACCCCGCACGGCCTGCTGCCCGAGTGCTTCCACAACCACGGCAACTACGTGATCAGCCTGGGCGCGGTCACCAAGTGGCTGGGCGAGCAGGCCGAGGCGCTGGGCGTCGAGATCTTCCCGGGCTTCTCGGCCGCCGAACTGCTCTATGACGAACAGGGCCGGGTCAAGGGCGTGGCCACCGGCAACGTCGGCATCGGCAAGGATGGCGAGCCGACCGAGAACTTCCAGCTGGGCATGGAGCTGCTGGGCAAGTACACCATCTTCGCCGAAGGCGCCCGCGGCCACCTGGGTAAGCAGTTGATCGCCAAGTACCAGCTCGACCACGGCCGCGACCCGCAGAGCTACGCCATCGGCATCAAGGAACTGTGGGAGGTGCCGCCCGAGCAGGCCCAGCCGGGCCTGGTGGTGCACACCGCCGGCTGGCCGATGGACAACGACACCTACGGCGGTGGCTTCCTCTACCACCTGGAGGGCAACAAGGTCACGCTGGGCTATGTGGTCGGCCTGGACTACAAGAACCCCTGGCTGTCGCCCTTCGAGGAAATGCAGCGCTGGAAGACCCACCCGGCCATCCGCAAGCACATCGAGGGCGGCAAGCGCCTGGGCTATGGCGCGCGCGCCATCACCGCCGGCGGCATCCTCTCGCTGCCCAAGCTGGTCTTCCCGGGCGGCGCCCTGGTGGGCTGTGACGCCGGCACGCTGAACGCCTCGCGCATCAAGGGCAGCCACGCCGCCATCAAGACCGGCATGCTGGCCGCCGAGGCCGCCTTCAACGCGCTGCAGGAAGGCCGCGCCCAGGATGAGCTGGGCGACTACCCGGTGGCCTTCGAGCAGAGCTGGCTGCACAGCGAGCTGATGCGGGCCAAGAACTTCAAGCAGTGGTTCAAGAAGGGCAACACCATCGGCACGCTGATGACCGGCATCGAGCAGTGGCTGCTGCCCAAGCTGGGCATCGCCATCCCGCCCTGGACGATCCACCGCCAGCAGGCCGACCACCTGTATCTGAAGCCGGCCGCCGAGTGCCCGAAGATCGACTACCCCAAGCCCGACGGCAAGCTGACCTTCGACCGGCTCTCCTCGGTGTTCATCAGCAACACCAACCATGAAGAGAACCAGCCGGCGCACCTGACGCTCAAGGACGCCACGGTGCCGGTGCGCATCAACCTGGCCAAGTACGCCGGGCCGGAGAGCCGCTACTGCCCGGCCGGCGTGTACGAGTTCGTCAACAAGGACGGCGCCGACCAGCTGGTGATCAACGCGCAGAACTGCGTGCACTGCAAGACCTGCGACATCAAGGACCCGACGCAGAACATCGTCTGGGTGACGCCGGAAGGCGGCGGCGGCCCAAACTACGCGGGCATGTAAAGCCCCCGTCGGTCTGCGAGACAGACCGGCCCCTTGCATGGCGCGCACTCGGTGAGAATGCGCGCCATGTCGCTTCTGCGCCGCTGGACCACCGCCCTGCCCGCCCATGGCCTGAATGGACTGACCGTCATTCTGGGCCTGGGGCTGGTGCACCTGGTGTGCTGGCGGGTCGGCGGCGCCGGCGCGGCGCTGGCCGCGGTCTCCGGCGCCATCTTCACCAGCCTGCCCGATACGCCGCTGGCCCCCGGACGCACCCGGCTGCGGGTGGCCACCGGCGCCTTGATCGGCACCCTCTCCAGCCTGCTGGCGCTAAGCCTGAGCACCCACCCGCTGGGGCTGGCGGTGCTGATCGCCGTCATCGGCGCCGCGTCGGCCCTGGGCATGTCCTGGGGCAGCCGGGCCGGCCCGCTGAGCTTCGTGCCCGTTCTGGCCCTGGTGTTCACGCTGGCCCATCCGCCCACGGCCGATGCGGGCGAGATCGCCCACCACACGCTGTGGACCCTGACCGGCGCCGTGCTGTACTGGCTGTGGGCCTGGCCGGTGTCGCGGGCGCTGCAGCCCCGGCTGCGCGAGCTGGCCGTCGCCACCGCCCTGCGGACCCTGGGGGAGCTGCTGCGCGCCCGGGGCCGGCTGCTGGACCTGGCCGTCGCCGACACCTCGGACGCCCAGACCGCGCTGACCCACTGGATCACCCACCAGGCCGCGCTGGACGAACACCTCCAGGCCGCGCGCGACCTGCTTTTCGAGGTGCACGACGCGCCCGCGGCCCGGCGGCTGGCCGACGCCCTGCTGCAGGCCATCGAGCTGCGCGACGCGCTGATGGTCAGCGAGCTGGACCTGGGCGCGCTGGGGCACGAC
>JAYSCA010000456.1:0-2918 GCA_041915165.1 Ideonella sp. | reverse complement strand
CGACTCCTCGTGGCCGGCGAACAACGAGCCCACCATCACCATCGCGGCGCCGAAGCGCACGCTCTTGGCGATGTCGCCGTGGTGGCGGATGCCGCCGTCGGCAATGATCGGCTTGGTGGCCACGCGGGCGCACCACTTCAGCGCCGAGAGCTGCCAGCCGCCGGTGCCAAAGCCGGTCTTCAGCCGGGTGATGCAGACCTTGCCCGGGCCGATGCCCACCTTGGTCGCGTCGGCGCCCCAGTTCTCCAGGTCGATCACCGCCTCGGGCGTGCCCACGTTGCCGGCGATCACGAAGCTGTTCGGCAGCTTCTCCTTGATGTACTCGATCATGTGGTGCACGCTGTCCGCGTGGCCGTGGGCGATGTCGATCGTGATGTAGTCGGCCCCGACACCGTCGGCCGCCAGGCGGTCGATGACCTCCCGGTCGGCCGGCTTCACGCCCGAGCTGATCGACACGTAGTGACCGGCCTTGCGCATGTGGCGGGCGAAGGCCACGTTGTCCAGGTCGAAGCGGTGCATCACGTAGAAGTAGCCGTTGGCGGCCAGCCAGGCGGCGATGCGCTCGTCCAGCACCGTCTTCATGTTGGCCGGCACCACCGGCAGCTTGAAGCGGCGGCCGCCGAACTCCACGCTGGTGTCGCATTCCGCACGGCTTTCCACGCGGCACTTGCGTGGCAGCAGCAGGACGTTGTCGTAGTCAAAGATATCCATCTCGAAGCTCCAGGTTGATGACCAGCGCGTTGATCGCAGTGCGCCGGGAGGGGCTGCGAGCGCTTGACCTGGGGTTCCGGTGGTGTCGCGAGGGCCGCTTTGCCAGATTTGGCCAGGAACGGGGCAGACACAAAAAACCGGACGCCAGAATTTGGGCCCGGTGACTGATTCTACGGTAGCCGGGGCGCTCCCTACAATGTGTCGATGCAATTCCCGGAAGATGCGGAGGTCGGGCGCGATCCGTCCCTGGTGGACGTGAGCGCGCTGCTGCGCGGCCTCAACCCTGAACAACTGGCGGCGGTCACCCTGCCGGCCGAACCCGCCCTGATCCTGGCCGGCGCCGGCTCGGGCAAGACCCGCGTGCTGACCACCCGCATCGCCTGGCTGCTGCAGACCGGACAGGTCTCTCCCGGTGGCGTGATGGCGGTGACCTTCACCAACAAGGCCGCCAAGGAGATGTTGACCCGTTTGGGGGCGATGCTGCCGGTCAACGTGCGCGGCATGTGGATCGGCACCTTCCACGGTCTGTGCAATCGCTTCCTGCGGGCGCACTGGAAGCAGGCCGGGCTGTCGCAGACCTTCCAGATCCTCGACAGCGGCGACAGCCTGTCGGCCGTCAAGCGTGTCATCAAGGCCATGAACCTGGACGAGGAGCGCTTTGTACCCAAGCAGGTGGCCTGGTTCATCGCCAGCAGCAAGGAGGACGGCCTGCGCCCTGGCGACGTGCCGGTGCACGACGGCCAGACCCAGAAGATGGCCGAGATCTACCAGGCCTACCAGGACCAGTGCGAGCGCGAGGGCGTGGTCGACTTCGCCGAGCTGCTGCTGCGTACCTACGAGCTGATGCGTGACGACCCGCTGCTGCGCGAGCACTACCAGCGGCGCTTCCGCCACATCCTGGTCGACGAGTTCCAGGACACCAACCGGTTGCAGTACCTGTGGCTGAAGATGTTCGCCGGCCCGCACACCGCGGTGCTGGCGGTGGGCGACGACGACCAGAGCATCTACGCCTTCCGCGGCGCCCAGGTGGGCAACATGAGCGACTTCGAGCGCGAGTTCCGCGTCAAGAAGGTCATCAAGCTGGAGCGCAATTACCGCAGCTACGGCAACATCCTGGACGCGGCCAACACCCTGATCGCCCACAACAGCCACCGCCTGGGCAAGAACCTGCGCACCGAGGCGGGGCCCGGCGAGCCGGTGCGGGTGCAGGAGAACGCCAGCGACTTCAACGAAGCCCAGTGGGTGCTCGAAGAAGCCCAGCAGCTGCACCGCGGCGGCATGGCGCGCCATGAGATCGCGATCCTCTACCGCAGCAACGCCCAGTCGCGGGTGATCGAATCGGCGCTGTTCAACGCCGGCGTGCCGTACCGCGTCTACGGCGGCATGCGCTTCTTCGAGCGGGCGGAAATCAAGCACGCGCTGGCCTACCTGCGCCTGATCGAGAACTGCCACGACGACACCAGCTACCTGCGGGTGGTCAATTTCCCCACGCGCGGCATCGGCGCACGCACGCTGGAACAGCTGCAGGACGCGGCCCGCCAGACCGGCCGCAGCCTGTGGCAGAGCGTGGGCGCGGTGGGCGGCAAGGGCGGCGCCAACTTGGCCGGCTTCAATGCGCTGATCGACGGCATGCGCAACGAGACCCAGGGCCTGACGCTGCGCGAGATCATCGAGCACATGCTGGAGCGTTCCGGCCTGGTGGACTTCTACCGCACCGAGAAGGAAGGCGCCGACCGCATCGAGAACCTGCAGGAACTGGTCACGGCCGCCGAAGCCTTCGTCACCCAGGAAGGGTTTGGCAAGGACGCGGTGGCGCTGCCGGTGGACGAACTGGGCCCGGGCACCATCGCCGCGCCGCGTGAGCCCGGCGTGCCCGAGGCGCCGGCCCCGGTGGACCTGACGCCCGACGCCGAGACCGGCGAGATCATGAGCCCGCTGGCCGCCTTCCTGACCCATGCGGCGCTGGAGGCCGGCGACAACCAGGCCCAGGCCGGGCAGGACGCCATCCAGCTGATGACGGTGCACTCCGCCAAGGGGCTGGAGTTCGATGCCGTCTTCATCACCGGCCTGGAAGAGGGGTTGTTCCCGCATGAGAACGCGCTGTCCGACGCCAACGGCCTGGAAGAGGAGCGGCGCCTGATGTATGTCGCCATCACCCGGGCGCGCCAGCGGCTCTACCTCAGCTTCAGCCAGACCCGCATGTTGCA
>JAYSCA010000455.1:0-2918 GCA_041915165.1 Ideonella sp. | reverse complement strand
AGGCCCTGGCCGGCGACCGGATGCAGCGTCTGCGCCGCATTGCCGATGCGCACCTGACGCCCGTTGACCAGTGTGCGTTCGGCGTTCAGGCCCAGCGCGAAGCATTTGAGCGGGCCCACGGTGGCCAGCGGGCCCACCGCGTCGGGCAGTTGGGCGTTCAGCACGGTCAGGCGCTGGGCGTCGTCCAGCCCGGCCACCGGGTCGTCCTCCCCGGGCACGCACCAGACCAGTGACGCGCGGCGCGTGCCGTCGGCGGCCGGCCTGAGTGGCAGCAGGGCCAGCGGTCCGTGGCGGGTGAAGCGCTCCATCGCCAGCCCGCTCGGGCCCTCGCCCGCCAGCGTGACCGGGCCGACCCAGGCGTTCTGGTGGTAGTCGCGCACCACGCTCTTGCGGGCTTGCTCGGCGAACACGCCGCCCTCGGCCACCACCGCCAGGTCGAAGGTCTCGGCAATGCCGGCATCGACCTCCACGCCCGCCCGGTCGGGCAGGTTCTTCAGGGCCGAGACCGGGGTGCCGAAGCGCATCGCGCAGCGCCCAGGCTGGGCTGCGCAGGCGGCCACCCAGGCGGCCTGCAGCGGCGCCACCACCTGGCCGTAGGCGAGCACCGCGCCCAGCATGGGCACCCCCTGCTCCAGCGCGGTGATGCGCACCTCGGCCTGCGGCAGCGGCCGGCCGAACAGACCGGTGAAGGTGGGCGGCACCTGGGACACATGTACCTGGGTGATGGGCTGGGCCACGCCCTCGGGCCAGGCCTTCAGGCGCTGCAGCAGTTGCACGCTGCCCAGCGACAGGGCCAGGGTGCGCGGGTCGCCCGAGACATCCTTGTCGGCCGAGCGGGCATCGAACACGGTGACGGCCGCCTCGGGCCATTCGCGCGCGGCGAGCAGGGCCAGGGCCAGGCCGGCCGGGCCGGCACCGATGACGGCCAGGCGCAGCGGCCGGGGCACCGGCGGGGACGGGGGAATGGGGGCGGAAGCTTCCATGGTCTGCAGCACAAAACAGTGGGGCTGGACGCTCCGGCCCCGACGCGTATTATTCGCCGCGCCGGCGAGGGGCCGGTGGATGCCTGGGAGCCAAGCATGGGCCTGATGGATTTCATCAAGAAACAGTTCATCGACGTCATCGAGTGGACCGAGGAGGGCGACGGCACCCTGGCCTGGCGCTACCCCATGGCCGACCATGAAATCCAGTACGGCGGCTCGCTGACGGTGCGCGAGAGCCAGATGGCCGTGTTCGTCAACGAAGGCCAGGTGGCCGATGTGTTCGGCCCGGGGCGCCACACGCTGACCACCCAGACCCTGCCGCTGCTGACCAATCTGAAGAACTGGGACAAGCTGTTCCAGTCGCCGTTCAAGAGCGACGTCTACTTCTTCAGCACCCGCCAGCAGATCGACCAGCGCTGGGGCACCAGCCAGCCGGTCACCTTGCGCGACAAGGACTTCGGCGCGGTGCGGCTGCGCGCCTTCGGCAACTACAGCTACCGCATCACCGACCCCAGGCGCTTCCACACCGAGATCTCCGGCACGCGCGAGCGCTACACCGTCGCCGACCTGGACGGCCAACTGCGCGGCCTGATGCTGCAGCACATCAGCGACGCGGTGGCGCAGAGCGGCGTGCCCTTCCTGGACCTGGCGGCCAACCAGGTCGAGTTCGCCCAGCAGCTGCAGCAGGCCACCGCGCCGGCCTTCGAGGCCCTGGGCCTGAAGCTCGAGGGCGTGACCGTGCAGAACGTCTCGCTGCCCGAGGAGCTGCAGAAGATCCTGGACCAGAAGATCGGCATGGGCATGGTGGGCCAGAACATGGGCCAGTTCATGCAGTACCAGACGGCCCAGGCCATTCCCAAGCTGGCCGAGGGCGTGGGCCAGGGCGGTGGCATCGCGGGCGACGCCATGGGCCTGGGCGCCGGCGTGGCGCTGGGCCAGGTGCTGGCGCAGCAGCTGGGGCAGGGCCTGGGCGGCGCGGCGACCGCCGCTGCCGGGGCCGTTGGCATCAAGCCCGACGAGATCATGGCCACGCTGGAGAAGCTGGGCGAGTTGAAGGCCAAGGACATCCTCACCGACGAGGAGTTCGCCGCCAAGAAGGCCGAGCTGCTGAAGAAGCTGGTCTGAGCACGCCGCTGTTGTTCGTGTGACCGAGCCGTCTTCCACGCCGCGGCCCCAGCGGGCCTGGCGCGCGCTGTGCCCCAATTGCGGGGCGCCGGTCGAGTTCGCTTCGGCGGCCTCGGCCAGCGCCGTCTGCAGCTTCTGCCGCAGCACCCTGGTGCGCGAGGGCGAGGCCCTGCGCCGCATCGGCGTCAGCGCCGAGCTCTTCGACGACCACAGCCCGCTGCAGCTGGGTGCCACCGGCCGCCACCAGGGCGTGGGCTTCACGCTGGTGGGCCGGCTGCAGTACCGCTATCCCGAAGGCACCTGGAACGAGTGGCACCTGCTGTTCGATGCCGGGGCCGATGCGCCGCCGCGCCCGGCCTGGCTGAGCGAGGACAACGGCGCCTACGTGCTGAGCTTCGACCAGCCGCCGCTGGCCGAGCCCCCGGCGCTGGACGGCTGGTTCGCCGGCCAGCGGGTGTTGGTGGACGGCCGGGCCTGGAGCGTGGCCTCGGTGCAGACGGCCTCGTTGATCGCCGCCCAGGGCGAACTGCCCCGGCCGCCGAAGCTGCAGGGCAGCTTCACCGTGGTGGACCTGCGCAACGAGCGCGGCGAGGTGGGCACGCTGGACGATGCCGACGGCACGCCGCTGCAATGGGCCATCGGCCGCAGCGTGGCGCTGGCCGAGCTGGCGCTGCAGGGCTTGAAGGAGAGCAGCGAGAAGACGGTGGCCGGCCGCGGCTTCGCCTGCCCCAGCTGCGGCGCCGCCATGGCGCCCACGCTGGCCAGCACGCAAAGCCTCACCTGCGACCAGTGCCATGCGGTGGTGGACAT
>JAYSCA010000454.1:0-2930 GCA_041915165.1 Ideonella sp. | reverse complement strand
GGCAGGCCAGGCACGCCCTGGCACAGCAACCAGCCTTCGGTGGGGTGCAGGTTGCCGCTGGACGGGTTGATGCGCACCGACCAGCGGTCGGGGCCGGCCTGCTTCCAGGCCGCCAGCGCCAGGCTCAGCTCGAAGAAGGCGCCCAGGTGGGTGCGGTCGAAGGGCTGGGCCGGCACGGCGCCGGGCGTGCCCAGCGCGGACCAGGGCGTGGCGGGGTCCTGGGCCAGCAGGGGCAGCGGGGTGAGCGGGGCGCCCGCGTAGCGGCGAAAAGGGTCGGGCTGGGCGTCCCAGTCCAGGGTTTCGGGGCCGTTGGCGTAGCGCTCCAGCCGGTGTTTGGTGCGCTCGTGGTAGGCCGCGGCCAGCGCGCTGCGGCTGACGCGCTCGGTCTCGCGCAGGGCCTCGGGGACGGTGGTGTCAGGCATGGGCGGCCTCCGGCAGACGCTGGGCCAGGGCCAGCAGGCCGCTGGTCTGGTCGGTGATGGCCTGCACGGTGGCCGGTTGCAGCCGCTGCAGCCAGCGCGGGGGCAGGCCGCTGGCGCCGCAGCGGGCGCCGGCCAGCATGCCGGCCAGGGCGCCGGTGGTGTCGGCATCGTCGCCCTGGTTCACGGTGGCGATCAGCGCGTCCTCGAAGAAGCCGTGCAGCGTCACATGGTGCAGCACGGTCTGCACCGTGTCCACCACATAGGCGGTGGCGCGGCCGGGGTAGGGCGTGAAGCGGAAGGCCGGCTGGGTGGCGACCCAGCGCCCGGCCTGCTCGGCCAGCAGCGCGGGGTCATCGCTGCGCAGCAGTGCGCGCAGCAACTGGCCCAGGCCCAGTGTGGCGGCGTCGGACAGCGGGTGGTGGTGGGTGATGTGGGCCTGGGCAAGGGAGAGCTGCTCGAACAGTGCGTCGTCGCCCAGCGTGGCCAGGGCCGCGGGCAGGTTGCGCATCAGCGCGCCATTGCCCCCGTCGCCCTCATTGGGCGGGCCGCTGAGCGTGCCGTCGTGCAGGTAGCGCAGGATGCCGCGGCGGCAGGTGTGGCCACAGTCCACCGGCTTGCCACGCCACCAGCGCACATAGGCGTCGGCGATGCCGCGCGTCAGCGTGGGGTCGCCCGCCGCCAGGCCGCGCAGGCCGGCTTCGCCGCCCTGCAACAGCGCGTCGCCCAGGGCCAGGCTCATCGTCGTGTCGTCGGTCACCTGGCCGCGGGCCAGGCGCAGCCAGCCGCCGCCGATGATGTCGCGGTGCAGGCCGTACTGGGCCTGGATCTCGCGCGGGCGCATGAACTCGACGGTGGCGCCCAGCGCGTCGCCGATGGCCAGGCCCAGGTAGGCGCCCAGGGCCTTGTCGTAGAGGCGGGTCGTCATGTCAGACATGGACGATCTCCGCGTCGACATCCCCGCCCAGGGCCAGCACCTCCTGCTCGCCCTGCAGCACCTGGCCCGGCAGCAGGCCGGGAAAGACCAGCAGCTTGCAGGACGGCAGCGCGGTGCGAAAGACGGTGTCACCGAAGCAGCCGGCCTCCGTGGCATCCAGGCTGAAGGAGACCAGGTTGTTCAGGCGCAGCGTGCCCCGGCGGCGCAGCGGGCCGGGGCCGACGCGCTGCTCTTCGCTCAGCTGGGTGCCGCGCCAGAGCGGGATGTGGCGCGCGCCCGGCACGCTGTGGCCGGGGATGCCGAAGCGGGCCAGGGCCCACTGGCAGAACTCGTAGAGCAGGTCGAGCTGCTGGTGGATGTTGTTGTTGTGGTAACGGCTGGCGGCCTTCTCTTCCAGGTAGCGCACCCAGGCGGTGGAGGGAAAGTGCCCCAGCGGCGCGCGGTGAAAGCGCGGCACCAGGCCGAAGCGGCTTTCCACCCAGCCCTTGAGCACCGCGCCGGCCGGGCCATTGGCGTCCATGCCCCAGCCCTGCAGCAGCTTGCGCCAGCTGCTGCGCCAGCGCCGCTGTTCGGCCGGGCCCAGCCGGGCCAGTTCGGCCGCATCGGGCTTGCGCAGGCCGAAGGCGGTGCCCAGGTAGTGGTCGAACATCTCGCGCGCCTCGTTCAGGCCGTCGGCGCGCGCCAGCAGCGCGAACAGGCCCGGGTGGGCCTCGCGTGTACCGGCGATGTGCAGAGCCTGGGGATGGGCATGAAAGGCCACGCTGGCCAGCACCGGGGCGGGCACGCCGACCAGGTTGGTGCTGTACCAGCGGTGCGGCTGCTCATCATCGCGCTCCATGTTGCACGGTATTCACCCAGCGACCGCCGCGGATCCGGCTCTGCCGGTCCGCCAGCGGTGCCCCCTTGAGGGGGCGGCCGAAGGCCGTAGGGGGTGGGCCATCAGACCGGACGGTTCTCGTAGAGGTTGCGCACGGGGCCCATCATCGCCAGGCCTTCCTCGTAGGTGATCTTCGGGAAGCTGTCGTTGAACTGCAGGGCCTTGTCGGCCACCGCGTCGGTCTTGCCGGCGGTGTCGAGCTTCTTCAGGTCGCCCTTGTCGATGTAGAGCAGCTGCAGCAGCTCGTTGTAGACGGTGGATTCGTCGATCGGCAGGATGTAGAAGGTCGCGCCGCCGTACTCGCATTGGTACTTCTTCGAGATGTCGATGTTGTCGACGAACAGGAAGTACTTGCCGGTGGGCGAGAGGGTGTCGCCCAGCACCTCGGCCAGCAGCTTCAGGTACTCGAAGCTCAGCAGAAAGCCGGTCAGGAAGGGGATGGTGCTCTCGCCGGCCTGGGCGACGGCGATGACCTGGTCGGAGGAGATTTCCGGCGGGCGGGCCTCGTCGGCCAGCTTGGCCTGGAACTTCAGCGCGATGTCACCGCGGAAGCCGAAGCGGCCGGGCTTATGGGTCGCGGCCTTGAGCACGCTGTTGAGCAGGCGGCCTTCGGACTCGAGGCGGGCGAAGGCGGTTTCCTGGATGGTGGTCATGTCGAACTCCGGGTGGGGGGTGGAACAGTTGCGGCAGGGGAAAC
>JAYSCA010000453.1:0-2932 GCA_041915165.1 Ideonella sp. | reverse complement strand
CGGCCGCCAGCCGCGTGGCCTTCATCAACACCGGCTTCCTGGACCGCACCGGCGACGAGATGCACACCGCCATGCTGGCCGGCCCGATGATGCGCAAGGGCGACATCAAGGGCAGCGCCTGGATCGCCGCCTACGAGCGCCGCAACGTGCTGATCGGCCTGCAGTGCGGCCTGCGCGGCCGCGCCCAGATCGGCAAGGGCATGTGGGCCATGCCCGACCTGATGGCCGAGATGCTCAAGCAGAAGATCGGCCACCCCAAGGCCGGTGCCAACACCGCCTGGGTGCCCAGCCCCACCGCCGCCACGCTGCACGCGCTGCACTACCACCAGGTCAATGTGGCCGAGGTGCAGCAGACGCTGGAAGCCGAAGCCGCCAGCATGGTCGCCAGCGGCCTGCACGAGAAGCTGCTCAACGACCTGCTGACCATCCCGGTCGTCGCCGAAGCGACCTGGGGCACCGCGGAGCGCCAGCAGGAAATCGACAACAACATCCAGGGCATCCTGGGCTACGTGGTGCGCTGGATCGACCAGGGTGTGGGCTGCTCCAAGGTGCCCGACATCCACAACATCGGCCTGATGGAAGACCGCGCCACGCTGCGCATCTCCAGCCAGCACGTGGCCAACTGGCTGCTGCACGGCGTGGTGACCGAAGCCCAGGTGCGTGAGACCTTCGAGCGCATGGCCGCGGTGGTGGACCAGCAGAACGCTGGCGACCCGCTGTACCTGCCGATGGCCGGCCACGCCGAGACCAGCTTCGCCTACCGCGCGGCGCTGGATCTGGTGTTCAAGGGTAAGGAACAACCCAGCGGCTACACCGAGCCGCTGCTGCACGCCTGGCGCCTGAAGGTGAAGGCCGCCCGCCGCGCCTGAGCCCGCACCGTTGCCGGACACAGGGCCACCCCGCGGGGTGGCCCTTTTTCATGGGCGACTCTCAGTGACCGAAAGCGTCCCAGCCGGTCTTGAGGATCAGCGCCCCGACGACCACGATGAACACGCCGCGCACGAAGCCGGCGCCGTGGCGCAGGGCCAGGCGGGTGCCCAACAGGCTGCCGGCCACATTGGCCACCGCCAGCACCGCCGCCACCTGCCACCAGATGTGGCCCTTGGCGATGAACAGCGCCAGCGCCGCCGCGTTGGTGGCCGTGTTGAGCAGCTTGGCCGCGGCCGAGGCGTTCAGGAAGTCGTAGCCCAGCACGCGCACGAACAGGAAGACGAAGAAGCTGCCGGTGCCCGGGCCGAAGAAGCCGTCGTAGAAGCCGATGCCCAGGCCGATCAGGCCGGCGGCCACGGCCTCCGCGCGTCCGGCCAGCCGCGGCGCGTGGACCCGGCCCAGGTCCTTGCGGGCCAGGGTGTAGAGCAGGATCACCGCCAGCACGAAGGGCAGGGCGCGGCGCAGGCTGTCGGCATGCACCTGGGTCAGGGTCCAGGCCCCGACGAAGCTGCCCAGCAGCGCGGCACCCACCGCCGGCCCCAGCGCGGCCCAGCGCAACTGCACCCGGCGCGCGAACTGACCGGCCGCCCAGGCCGTGCCCCAGATGGCACCGCCCTTGTTGGTGCCCATCAGGCTGGCCGGCGCGGCCGAGGGATAGGTGGCGAACAGCGCCGGCACCAGGATCAGCCCGCCACCGCCCACGATGGCATCGACACAACCAGCCAGCCCGGAGGCGGCCGCCACCCACAGCAAATCCCACATCATCAGGTGCGCGAGCGCGAAACAAAGGCGCTGTGCACGCCGGAAATGAACAAGGGCGCCAGCGGATGGCTGGCGCCCTTGATTGTCACACTGTGACGTGTTCGGCCTGGAACCGGTGTACCGGCCTGGTGCCGAACGGGCTGGCTTGAGTTCTCGGTCTCAGCCCAACGGTTTTTGTCTCCTCGGCCCCCTACAGCAGCGCACCACAGAGGGGCTTTTCGCTGAGAGTGCACGCACTTTAATGGCGCGGGGCCTTGAGGCACATCAGGGCTAACCCCTGTCTGCGCGAATCCAGCCGGCCGCCCGCTCGGCGATCATCAGCGTCGGCGAGTTGGTGTTGCCGCTGGTGATGGTGGGCATCACGCTGGCATCGGCCACCCGCAGGCCCCGCAGTCCACGCACCCGCAGGCGGCTGTCGACCACCGCCTGCGGGTCGTCGTCGCGCCCCATCGCGCAGGTGCCCACCGGGTGGAAGATGGTCGTGCCGATGTCGCCGGCCAGCCGGGCCAGGTCCTCGTCGCTCTGGTACTGGATGCCGGGCTTGACCTCGCGCGGCCGGTAGGGCGCCAGCGCCGGCATGGCCGCGATGCGCCGCGTCAGCCGCAGCGAATCGGCCGCGACCTGGCGGTCCTCCTCGGTGCTGAGGTAGTTGGCCAGGATGGACGGCGCGGCCGCCGGGTCGGCCGAGGTGATCTGGATGCGCCCGCGCGAGCTGGGGTTCAGGTTGCAGACGCTGGCCGTGAAGGCGTTGAAGCTGTGCAGCGGCTCGCCAAAGGCCTCCAGCGACAGCGGCTGCACGTGGTACTGCACGTTGGGCCAGGCATAGCGCTCGCTGGACCGGGTGAAGGCCCCCAGCTGCGAGGGCGCCATGCTCATCGGGCCGCGGCGGCGCAGCGCATAGTCCAGCCCGATGCGCAGCTTGCCCCACCAGGTCTGCGCCAACGTGTTGAGGGTGGGCACGCCGTCCACCTGGAACACCGCGCGGATCTGCAGGTGGTCCTGCAGGTTGGCGCCCACGCCGGGCAGCTCATGCACCGGGCTGATGCCCAGGCCGTGCAGGAAGGCACCGGCGCCGATGCCCGAGCGCTGCAGGATGGTGGGCGTGCCGACCGCGCCGGCGGCCATCACCACCTCCTGCCGGGCCCGCGCCACCAGCGGCGCGCCGCCGCCATGCGGCAGCACCTCCACGCCGGTGACGCGCGGCACCCCATCGGCATCCGGCGCGGTCAGCAGCCGGCTC
>JAYSCA010000452.1:0-2933 GCA_041915165.1 Ideonella sp. | reverse complement strand
TCCTACACCACGATCAATGCCTTCATGGCGTCGAACGGCATCATCATGCCCTTGCCGCCCAACGCGCTGGATTTCGCGTCGGCTTCCCAGTTCTGGAGCCTGTTCTCCGACCTGACGGCCGAGCTGTTGACCAACCGCGGCCTGAGCAAGGAGTTCGACTTCATCCACATCCTGCTAGCTCGGGTGGATTCCACGGACGCCGCCAGCAACATCGTGCGGCAATGGATCGGGCAAACCTACGCAGAAAAGGTGTTGCCGGTGGAGATCCCCAAGACCGCGGTCACCGGCGTGACGGCAGCTGAGTTTGGTACGGTCTACGACGTGGCCAAGTACGACGGATCTGCGCGAACCTTCAAACGGGCACGCGATGCCTACGATTCCTTTGTGGGGCACATCGACGGCTCCATTCGCTCGGTCTGGGCCAAGCAGGTTCAGGCGGCAGGGCAGGGCGGGGCAGGGGTGTTGAACGGTTCAACAGCGGCCAGCAAGCAGGGGGCTAAGCGATGAGCAAGAAGTTGGCTGCCAAGGCCGGTCTGATTCAGGCATTGAATCTCCCCCCAGTCGTCCCGCATCGCGCGGGCCCGGAGCCCGCGGGGGAAGCGACCCGCCCGAAGACGGCACCGGGGTCGATGCTGCAGTTCATGTCTTCGCAAAGCGCGGCCATCAAAGAAGCCGAAGACCTGAAGGAGCGGCTGAAGTCCTTCGACGGCGCCAGCCCGGTGCGCCCGATCGATCCCGCGCTGATCCGTCCCTCCAAGTGGGCCAATCGGCACGACATGTCGTTTGAGACGACGGACTTCGCCGAATTGAAGGCGGAGATCGAGTCGGCCGGAGGCAATGTTCAACCAGTCCGCGTCCGCCCGCTGGCGAACGTGTTGAACGGTTCAACAGGGCCGCAGTACGAGATCGTGTTCGGGCATCGCCGACACCGAGCCTGCTTGGAACTGGGTATTCCGGTGCGCGCGCTGGTGGAGGATGCGTCCGACCAGGAGCTGTTCGAGGCGATGGAGCGGGAAAACCGTGGTCGCAAGAACCTGAGCGCCTGGGAGCAGGGCTGCATGTATCGCAAGGCACTGGACGAAGGACTCTATCCTTCACTGCGCAAGCTGGCAGAGGCGGTCAAGGTGGACGTGTCCCTGGTCTCGAAGAGCTTGGCCTTGGCACGTTTGCCAGAGTCGGTGGTGGCGGCTTTCCCGTCACCGCTCGACATCCAATTTCGCTGGGCTCAACCTTTGTCGGAAGCCTTGCAGAAGGATCCAGACGGCGTGCTGCTGCGCGCCAAGCAACTGCAGGAATCGGGTGAGCGACTGACGGCGGTCCAGGTCTTTGACCGCTTGTGCCGCGTGGCTGAACCGGTGGTCCGGGCGCTGGAGGTCTCCTCGCAGAAGTTTCTTCGCCAGGGCAAGGTGGCGGCCACGCTGCAGTCCGATGCGAAGGGGCGGGTGACTGTGAAGCTGGAGCCTGGAACGGTGTCGCCGGAGCGCTATCAGGAACTGGTGTCCTGGTTGGAAGGCTTCGTCAAAGCCTGACGAGGGCTGATGCCAAGCCGTGAAGGCTGGGCATCCAAGCAGGGCAGGGGAGGGGGCCGACAAGGCCCCCTCTCTTTTGGCTGCTCAGATCGCAGACGGGCGAAGTCGGTTTTCGAGGGCGCACTGCTTACGTCTTTCCCCTGAACGGCAGGGGAGTCCCACCCGAGGGGGCGGCGGCGTGTCGCCTGGGGCGGCGGGCCATTTGCGGGGCGGCGTTGTTGGGGAGGGGCCTGGATAGAGGGCTTTCGGACCTAGGGCAACGTATCGCGACTCTGCTGGGAAGCCGGTTGATCCGGCCACCTTGACGGGGGAAAGATGGATCGTGTGGCGGGCTAGCTGTCCTGGGCCGCGGCTTTGTCGAGGCGGCTCTGGCTGCGCATGGCGGTGCCGCAGAGGGCTGCGTGCACGTCGCCGCATTGGTGTGCGCTCCACGGTACGCGCAGGTGGATGCTGAGAGGCCATTCGGCGGCCTCATGGTGGATAGGCGGACCGAGTCGCCCATGGGGCGGGGCTCTGTGGGTGAACGCCCTGCTGGCTGTCATCGGCACCGCGCTGTTTCGGCTGAGCGGCGCGGGTGAGGCCTCCTGGTGATGGGCCGGGATGGGCGTGCGTTCCTGGGCTGAAAGACGGCCGCTGGGATGTCAGCGCGGAAAGCGGCCCTGGCGAAGGCCTGCCTTGTGAGCCGGTCTCACCGCCCGTGTGTCCTGTGCCCGTCGGCCTGCAAACCCAGACGACGCGGCAACACGAGGCGAGCGCACGCAGTCTCCGAAGATGGGCAGCACGGCCCTGGTGCAGGGCGTGCGCACTATGCGTGGAACACCCGCTCCAGAGGGAGTTCCCGAATGACGCCAGCCAGCGCGCCCCGGTCCTTAATCCAGGGCTGTCCGGGTCTCCGGGCCGCGTCGGACTGAGCCGGCATCGCCGCCTGAACCGACGAGCCCGTAAGCCCTTGATTGGAAAGCAGAAAGTCCTAAGGGCCCAATTTCAAGCCACTTTGACTGAATTAATTAATACTAAGATTATTACGATAATCTCTTGCCACAATGGGGCAGGGCACGGAAAATCAGGCCATGCCTCCCCCTGTTCACCGTTCTTCAGGTGTCGGTGTGTGTCCGCGGATCGGGCAGCACCACTTTGCCCACCTGCGGGCGGTCGCCGAAGGGGTTCCCGTCCAGGAATCGGCGTTTCGCTACCTGGGCATCGACCATGGGCATCAGGCGGTGACCGCCCACCGACAGGTGGTCGACCATCTGCGCTCCCTGGCTCGTCGTCAGGGGCAGCGTGCGTGGCGCTTGATCGGTCTGACCATCCGCGTCCGGTCTTCTGATTCGCGGCCGGACCTTGAGGACTTCGTTGCGGAGCGGGATCTGGATGGCTGGACCGAGGCGGAGGTGCTTCAGCTCT
>JAYSCA010000451.1:0-2938 GCA_041915165.1 Ideonella sp. | reverse complement strand
GATTTCTCGCGCCGGGCGCTCTACACCCTGCTGGAGAACGTGCAGGAGATCCAGTCCGACCACAACGAGGCGCTGAAGGTCAGCGGCATCGTGGTCAACCAGTTCCAGCCGCGGGCCAGCCTGCCCCGCCGCATCGTGCAGGAGCTGGTGGACGAAGGCCTGCCGGTGCTGCAGCCCTACCTGGGCAGCAGTGTGAAGGTGAAGGAGTCCCACGAGCGCAACCTGCCGCTGGTCCATCTGGACCCACGGCACAAGCTGACCCAGGACTTCCTGGCCCTGCACGCGGCCATCGGCGCGGCCGCCTGAGGCAGGCTGCGCGGGCTCAGCCCACCCAGAGCACCACCCCCGAGGCCAGCAGGCAGTAGGCGCCAAACAGGTGCCAGCGCCCGGCCTCCAGCCAGCTGGAGAGCCAGCGCAGCGCCAGCAGGCCCACGCCGAAGCTCAGCACCATGCCCAGCAGACCCGGGCCCAGCAGATGCAGCACGGCGGCGGAGTTCAGCGGCACGGCGCCATCGGCGGCATGGTGGCTGAACAGGCGGTAGGCCTCCTTGACGATCACCCCGGGGGTGAGCACCACCGCCAGCGCGAAGCTGAATTCCTCGGCGCGCTGGCGGCGCACGCCCTGCACCAGCGCGGTGGAGATGGTGGCCCCCGAACGGGAGAAGCCACGGAACGGCAGACACAGCCCCTGCACGGCGCCGATCCACAGCGAGGCCCGCGCCGACAGCCCGTCCTGCTGCCCCGACGGCATGCGCGACGAAGCCATGATGAGCACCCCGGCGGCGGCCAGCGCGCCGGCCATCAGCTTGGCGTTGCCGAACAGCTGCTCGATCTCAAAGCGGTCGGCGTTAGCCGCGAACACATGCTTGATGAGCGACTGCAGCGCCAGCCCCACCACCCCGGTGGCCAGCGTGGCCAGCAGCACGTTGATCAGGCCCTCGCGACGGCGCTGGGCGGAGGCGAAGTAGGCGGCATGCCACTGGCGCCAGAAGTACAGGATGACTGCCAGCATGGTGCCGGTGTGCAGCATCACCAGCAGCAGCGTCATCTCCGGCGCGGTGGGGTCCAGGCCCAGCAGCTTCTCGGTCACGATGACGTGGGCCGAGCTGGACACAGGCAGCAGCTCGGCGGCGCCTTGAACGGCGGCGAGCAGGGCGATTTTCAGAATTTGCAGAACATCCATGGGACTGGCCGCGCGGGGCAAAGCAGCATTGTCCCGGGCGCGGCGCCCCTCAACCTGTCTGAAAGCTGAGGGGCCGGCAACCCATTCAGGCGAAGAACTCGCGCAGCTGAAAGACATTGCCCTCCGGGTCGCAGGCATTGCGCACCCGAAACCGCGGGCCCGCCCATTCGTCGTCGAAGACGATGCCCCCCAGCTCGGCGGCGCGCTCACGCGCCTCGGCCAGGCTGTCCACCGTGAAAAAGAGCTTGAGCGCCGTGTCTTCGCGCGGGACCGGCGGCGTGTGGAGCTGCACCCGCTCGGCGTAGGCCGGCGGCAGGGCATGCAACACCATCTGGAAGTCGGGCGACTCGATCACCATCAGCTCCGACGTCGCGTGCAACGTGCGCATGCCCAGCAGCGCTTCATAGAAGACGGCCAGGCGGTTCATGTCCTTGGCGTAGATCAGCGCGCCAGCGCGGGCGGGTCCTGGCATCGGGCCTCCGGTCTCCAGGGGGTTCAGGGCTGCGGCGCGGCCTGCCGCCGGGACCATTCACCGTGCAGCAGCCACAGCCGGGTGTCGAACTCCAGCTGATGGTAGTCCGGCGCCAGATGGGTGCACAACGCATAGAAGGCCTTGTCGTGCTCGCGCTCCTTCAGATGGGCGAGCTCGTGCACGACGATCATGTGCAGGAAATCGGCTGGCGCGTCGCGGAACAGGCTGGCCACCCGGATCTCGCGCTTGGCCTTGAGCTTGCCACCCTGCACCCGCGAGATGGCGGTGTGCGTGCCCAGGGCCTGGGTCAGCACCTTGAGCTTGGCGTCGTAGGCCACCAGCGACACCGGACCGCTCTGGCGCATGTGGCGCTGCTTCAGGTCCATCACGTACTGGTAGAGCGCGCCATCGGTGCGCACGGTGTGTGGGTCCGGATGGCGGCGGGCCAGCACCTCGCCCAGCTGCCCGGCCTCCAGCACCGGCTGCACCTGGGCCAGCAGTTCGGGCGGATAGCCGCCCAGAAAACGGGCGATCAAGAGGGACGGGTTCGTGACCGGTGAAACAGACATGACCGAATTGTCGGTTCTGGCGTCTCCCGGCGCGGCGATACTTCTCGTTTCACTGTTCCAACCCTCTCACGGACCCCAACGATGTTCACCAAGCCCTGTCTCAGCCATTCCGACGTCACCGCCATCCTGGACGGCGCCCGCGCCGAAGCCCAGCGCAACCAGTGGGCCGTGTCCATCGCCGTGGTGGACGACGGCGGCCATCTGCTG
The DNA here is from genome assembly GCA_041915165.1 of Ideonella sp. Taxonomy (GTDB): domain Bacteria; phylum Pseudomonadota; class Gammaproteobacteria; order Burkholderiales; family Burkholderiaceae_C; genus Ideonella. Next base: position 507 of record JAYSCA010000451.1, on the reverse strand, counting down.
GGTCTGTACCGCCTGGATGGCGCGGCCCCGATCTCGGCCCACATCGCCCCGGCCAAGGCCCACAGCGCCGCGCTGGGTCGCCGTGAGACGGTGGGCTACGAGGAAATGATCAACAAGGGCCGCATCTCCTTCCTGAGCGCCCCGACCCTGGAAGGCATGCTCGAAGGCGGCGTGCCCGTGGTGGTGGACGGCCAGGTCATCGGCGCCGTGGGCGTCAGCGGCGTGAAGTCCAACGAGGACGCGCAGATCGCCAAGGCCGGCATCGCCGCCCTGGGCCTGGGCGCCTGAGTCAGAACCTCCTTGATTGGGCGGGCCGGCTGCCGATAACGGAAGCAACCGTCCTGCCCCCCACGCCGACATGACCGAGACCCCCGCGCCCACACGCTCGCGTGCCCAGCAAGTCCGCCAGGAGCTGGATCAGGCCCACCGCAACGGCCCGCTGCGGACCATCGTGATTCCGCCCTGCCCGGAACTGCTCACCCGCATGCGCGCCGCGCTGGACCAGGC
>JAYSCA010000450.1:0-2957 GCA_041915165.1 Ideonella sp. | reverse complement strand
GTCCTCCCGCCGTGCCACGGCGCCCGCGCCGGCCTATGTGCTGCACCGCTACGACTGGAGCGAAACCAGCCTGATCCTGGACTTGTTCACCCGGGACCAGGGCCGCGTGACCGTGGCCGCCAAGGGCGCCAAGCGCCCGTATTCCCAGCTGCGCCCGGTGTTGCTGCCCTTCCAGCGCCTGCTGGTGGTGGCCAGCCGGCCAGCCAAGGACGACACCGCCGACATCCTGACCTTGCGCAGTGCCGAATGGGCGGGGGGCCAGCCCATGCTGGCCGGCGCCGCCCTGTTCAGCGGCTTCTACCTCAACGAGCTGCTGATGAAGCTGTTGGCGCGGCACGATCCGCATGTGCTGCTGTTCGACGCCTATGCCGCCACGCTGCCGGCGCTGGGGGCGGCCGACGACACCCTGACCCAGGCGGCGCTGCGGGCCTTCGAGATCGTGCTGCTGCGCGAGATCGGGCTGCTGCCACCCCTGGACGGCACCACCGCCTCGGGCGCGGCGCTGGCGCTGGACGCCCCCTACCAGCTGCGGCCCGAGCTGGGGCTGGTGGCCTGGCAGGCGGGCGAGGCAGCGCTGCCCGGCCGGCAGTGGGCCGCGTTCCAGCAGGCGCTGGACCACGGTGCCCTGGTCGAGCTGCAGACGCTGTGCGCGCAGGCCTTGCCCGCGCTCAAAAGCACGCTGCGGGGCCTGCTTCACTATCATCTGGGTTCGCCCCGGCTGCGCACGCGCGATGTGATGATCGACGCCCAGCAGCTGATGGACGCGCCGGTGTCCCCATCGTCCCCGTCTTCCCCCACACCATGAATCCGCTCGTCGCCCCCGAAGCCGGTGCCCACGCTGGTGCCGGCACCGCCCTGTCTGTCAACCTGAACAAGGTCGCGCTGCTGCGCAACACCCGCCACCTGGGTATTCCCAGCGTGATCCGGGCGGCCGAGATCGTGCTGAACGCGGGGGCCCAGGGCATCACCGTCCACCCGCGGCCCGATGAACGCCACATCCGTGGCAGCGATGTGCACGAACTGGCCGAGCTCCTCAAAGCCTGGCCGGCGGTCGAGTTCAACATCGAAGGCAACCCGCTGCACAACCTGATGGATTTCATCCGGACGGTGCGGCCCCATCAGGCCACCTTCGTGCCCGACACGGTGGGGCAGTTCACCTCCGACCATGGCTGGAATCTGCCGGCCGATGCGCCTGTCCTGAAGCCTCTGATCGACGAATGCCACGCCCTGGGGGTGCGGGTGAGCCTGTTCATGGACCCGCAGCCCGAGGCCATGGCCCATGCGGCGGCCCTGGGGGCGGATCGGGTCGAGCTCTACACCGAGCGCTGGGCCTCGGCCTGGGGCACGCCGCAGGCCGAGGCCGTCGGCGCGCGGTTTGCCGCGGCCGGGCGGGCGGCGCAGGCGGTCGGCCTGGGCTTGAATGCCGGCCACGACCTCAACCGCGACAATCTGGCCGACTTTCTGCGGCTCGTGCCCGGCGTGCAGGAGGTGTCCATCGGCCATGCGCTGATCGCCGACGCGCTGGAGCTCGGCTATGACGCCACGGTGCGGGCCTATCTGGCCTGCATCCGGCAGGTGCAGCCCCGGGCCTGAGCCATGGTCGTGGGCATCGGCACCGACATCTGCGACCTGCGTCGCATCGGCGAGGTGCTGGCCCGCAAGGGGGACCGCTTCGCCGAGAAGGTCCTGGGGCCGACCGAATGGCAGGTCTTCCAGGCCCGGCGGGCCCGGGCGGCCAGCCGCGGCCTGGCCTACCTGGCCACCCGCTTCTCGGCCAAGGAATCCTTCTCGAAGGCGATCGGCCTGGGCATGCACATGCCGATGACCTGGCGCGCCTGTGAGATCCTCAACCACCCCAGCGGCCAGCCCTTCGTGCACCTGTCGGGCGCCCTGGCCGACTGGTTCGCGGCGCGCGGCTGGCGCGCCCATGTCACCCTCAGCGACGAGACCGACTACGTGGTCAGCTTCGTCGTCGTCGAAACCGCTGCCGACGCTGCCGCGTCCTTGTCCGCATGAACCACCACCACAGCCCCGTCATCCTCGACATCGCCGGCACCACGCTGAGCGCCGACGACCGTCGCCGTCTGGCCCACCCGCTGACCGGCGGCCTGATCCTGTTCACCCGCAACTGGCAGCACCGGGCCCAGCTGACCGCGCTGATCGCCGAGATCAAGGCCATCCGCGAGGACCTGCTGGTCTGCATCGACCATGAAGGCGGGCGGGTGCAGCGCCTGCGCACCGATGGCTTCACCCACCTGCCGCCGATGCGCCACTACGGCGAGCTGTGGATGCAGGACGCGATGCGCGCCACTGAGGCCGCCACGGCAGCGGGCTTCGTGCTGGCCAGCGAACTGCGCGCCTGCGGCGTGGACCTGAGCTTCGCCCCGGTGCTGGACCTGGACCACGGTGAAAGCAGCGTGATCGGTGACCGCGCCTTCCACCGCGATGCCCGGGTGGTGACGCTGCTGGCCAAGAGCGTGATGCATGGCCTGCTGCTGGCCGGCATGGCCAACTGCGGCAAGCACTTCCCCGGCCACGGTTTCGTGAAGGCCGACAGCCATGTGGCGGTGCCGGTGGACAAGCGCTCGCGCAAGGCCATCCTGGCCGAGGACGCCCAACCCTATGGCTGGTTGGGCGGGGCCCTGGCCAGCGTGATGCCGGCCCATGTGATCTATCCCAAGGTCGATGCGCGGCCGGCCGGCTTCTCGCCGGTCTGGCTGCAGGACATCCTGCGCCGCCAGATGGGCTTTGAGGGGGCGGTGTTCAGCGACGACCTGAGCATGGAAGGCGCGCGCTTCATCGAGGGCCGCGCGGTCAGCGCGACCGAGGCCGGTGTGGCCGCGCTGCAGGCCGGGTGCGACCTGGTGCTGCTGTGCAACCAATCGCTGGTGGCCGGGGGCCAACCGGTGGACGAATTGCTCGAAGGGCTGATGGCGGCCCAAAGCCGGGGAGAATGG
>JAYSCA010000449.1:0-2959 GCA_041915165.1 Ideonella sp. | reverse complement strand
CCGGGGTGCTTGCGCTGCGGTAGGGTTCTTCGAAAGGCAGGAAATCACGCTCCTGCAGTGCCTGGGCGACCCAGGCCGCCACGCCCGGGCTGGCCCAGACGCGGTCCATGTAGGCCTGCACCACCGGACTGACCGGCAGGGCGTAGCTGCGCAGCCGGGCCACGACCGGGGCGTAGTAGGCGTCGACGATGCCGAAGGGGCCAAACAGAAAGGGGCCGCCGCTGGCCGCCAGGGCCTCGGTCCACATGGCCTGCAGGCGGGCCAGGTCGGCGGCCACCGCCGGCTGCTCGCGCAGCACCTGGGCGCCCACCCCGGGCAGCTTGGCCTCGATGTTCATCGGGCAGGCGTTGCGCAGCGCGCCAAAACCGCTGTGCATCTCGGCGCACAGGCTGCGGGCGCGGGCCCGCTGCAGTGGGTCGGCCGGCCACAGCGGGTGCTGCGGAAAGCGCTCGGCCAGCGTCTCGGCGATCGCCAGCGAGTCCCAGACCACCAGCTCGCCGTCCACCAGCAGCGGCACCTTGCCGGTGGGGGCCAGGGCGCCGACCACGGCCTTGAAGCGCGAGCCGGGGTCGAAGCTGTCGAAGCGGACCAGCACCTCCTCGAAGGGCAGGCCGAAGTGGGTCATCAGCACCCAGGGGCGCATGGACCAGGACGAGTAGTTCTTGTTGCCGATGTAGAGCTGCATGGGGCGGCCTCGGGATGGGAAGGCGCCCATGCTACGGGTGCGGTCCGGGTGGCAGGGTGATTTCGCTGCATCAACGCCATGCGCGGCGGGCATGGATGGGCGCTTCAGTCGGCGTGGGCCAGGCTGTCGGGGTCGGCGTGGTCGCCGATCGCCGCCCGGGTGGCGGCCGCCTGTTCCAGCACCCAGGCGGTGAAGGCCTCCAGTTCGGGGCGCGGGGGCTGGCTGCCCCCCAGCGGCACCATCCAGTAGACGTGCGGGCTCCACAGCCGGGCCGTGGGGCCGAAGGGCTCCACCAGCTCGCCCCGGCTCAGGCCGTCGTGCACCAGGGCCAGCCGGGCCAGCGCCACCCCCTGGCCGGCCAGCGCGGCCTGCATCTGCTGGTGGGTGTAGTTGGTGCTGAACCAGCGCTTGGGCTGCAGGCGCTCCAGCCCTTGTGCGGCCAGCCAGGCCGGCCAGGCCAGGCTGCCGGCCTGGGTGCTGCTGTCCTCCATCTCCAGCAAGGTGTGCTGGGCCAGGTCGGCGGGGGTGTTCAGTGGTGGGGCATCGCCCCGGGCCACGGCGGCGGCCAGGCCGGCGCCAATCACCGGGCTCAGCACCTCACCGAACAGCCGGATGGCGGAGGCCGGCGCCCGCTCGGCCCGGCATTGGCGCAGCGCCAGGTCCAGTTCCGGGTCATCCTCGTCGACCAGACGGTCCGAGGCGGAGATGCGGATGTCCAGCGCCGGGTGGACGCGCTCGAAGTCCACCAGCCGCGGCATCAGCCACAGTGAGGCGAAGGAGGGGAAGGTGGTCAGGCTGACCTGGTGGCGCGAACGCGCCAGGCGGATCTGCCGCACCGTGGCGTCCAGCCGGGTCAGCAAGGGGGCCACGGCCCGCAGCAGGGTCTGGCCGGCCACGGTCAGTTCCACCCGGCGGGTGCCGCGGGAGAACAGCGGCGCGCCCAGTTCTTCCTCCAGCCCTTTGATCTGGCGGCTGATGGCCGGCTGGGTCAGGTGCATTTCTTCTGCCGCGGCGCTGAAGCTCAGGCGCCGGGCCACCGCCTCGAAGCTGCGCAGGCAGTCCAGGGACAGGGGGCGCTGGCTGGGGTGATTCATGCGCAAATGGTATCAATCGAGGGTCCACTCGTCATTGGATTTCTGGCCGCATCGTCTTCAAGATAAGGCTTGTGATGGGCCCGCCGGGCCGGGGAGATTGATGATGAAGCTGCATTCCACGATGAGCCTGCAAGGGGTCTGGCATGGCCGGATGGCGCGGGCGGGCGAGCTGCTGGTGGCCACCGGCCAGGTGTGGCTGACCCGGGATGGCGATGCCGAGGACCATGTGCTGTCGGCCGGCGACCGTCTGTGGCTGCGGGCCGGGGATCGGATCACGCTGGAGCCCTGGCGCGCGCAGGCGCGGGCGCCGGTGCTGCTGTGGCAGGGGCCGGTCCGTGCGGCCGGCGCCCAGGCCTGGCGGCGTGCGCTGGCCGCGTGGCTGGAGCGGGCGGCGCGGCGTCTGCAGGCTTGGGCGAGCAGCCTGGCGCCTGCCGGGGACGAGACCCTGGGTCTGCACCGCTGAGCGGTTCGCCCGGGCTTGGCGTGGTGGTGGGCGGGCTTGGCCGCACAATCGGGGCGTGTTCCCGACGGTATGACCCACACGACGCCATGACCCTGCCGTTCAAGCTCAACCTCGAACCCTCGCGTGACAAGGCCCAGCTGCGCAAGCAGTTGCAGGCCGAACGCATGGCCTTGCTGGACCGTCATCAGCGGGCCGCGCACCTGCAGGAGGTGCTGATGGTCTGGCTGATCAGCCGGCCCGAGAAAACGATTGGCGCCTACTGGCCGATCAAGGGCGAGTTCGACGCCTTGCCGGCGCTCTACCGCTGGAGCGAGGCGGCAGAGGCGGGGGAGGAGCGCCGCATCGGCCTGCCGGTGATCAACCGCGAGACCAAGCAGCTGACCTTCCATGTCTGGTACCCCGGCTGCCCGATGGAAGAGGATGCCTACGGCATTCCCAAGCCCAAGGACACCGAGGCCTTCCACCCCGAGCTGCTGCTGGTGCCCTGCGTGGGCTATGGCCCGGGCGGCGTGCGGCTGGGCTATGGCGGCGGTTTCTACGACCGCACGCTGGCCGCCTTGCAGCCCCGTCCGGCCACGGCCGGTGTGGGCTACACGCACGGCTATGTGCCCTGGCTGCAGCCCGAGCCGCACGACATCCCGCTGGACGCCATCCTGACGGACGAGGGCGTCTGCTGGCAGCGTGGCGAGGACTGAGCAGCCACAAAAAAAGGCTGCC
>JAYSCA010000448.1:0-2959 GCA_041915165.1 Ideonella sp. | reverse complement strand
TGACCTCCACCACGGCGGCGTCCTGCAGCGCCACGAAATCGACGGCGTCGCGCCAGGTCTTGAAGATGCGTTCGAAGGCCGGGGGCAGGTCGGTGGACCCGGTCCGGCGCACGCGGGCGCTCAGCGCGGGGGCGCTGCCCACGCCGGGGTCGATGTCGGTCGTGTAGGTCTCGTCGTCCGTCCGGTGGACGAACCTCGCCGGGAGGTCTGCCGGCAGGGCGTCGCTCAGGGTCCGGGCCCCCAGGACGTACAGCAGCTTGCTGAGCACGTTGTGCGTGAACAAGACCGTTCGGCCATCCGGCGCGCCGGCGGGCGCTTCTCGCAGGTAGAGGCGCCAGTTGCTTTGCAGAGGGGAGGCGAACAGCTTGCGAAGGGGGCCGCGCCGCGCCGGCCCGAAGTGCCGGTGCCGGTAGGTGAGGATGGTGAACGGCGTCAGGCCATCGCGCTGCCACAGCGCAACGGCATCCGGCACATGGCTTCGAACGCGCTCAACGGGCACCAGCCAGGTGAGATAGACGACGTCGACCACATCGCTCTGCAATTGCAGGAACGGAAGACGCGACAGGACCCGCCTTCTCCAGGTCGCGATTCGCGGGGCGTTGACCAGCCATTCCAGGAGCGGCGCCGCCAGGCTTCGACGGGGGGCGGTAGAGGCTGGGTGGCATGGTCAAGCGGGCTGCCCGCTTCTCAGCCGCCCCAGCCAGCCCGGCAGGAAGATGACGACCGCCAGGGCGGAGACGATGCAGGCGCTGCCCAGCCATTGCCAGCGGGTGACGCTCTCGCCCATCAGCAGCATGCCGGCGGCCAGGCCGATGATGGGAATGCCCAGGCTGAAGGGGGCGATGCGGTTGGCCGGGTGCCGTTTGAGCAGCCAGGTCCAGGCGCCGTAGGCGGCCACGGTGGCCAGCCAGCCCAGGTAGGCCACGCTGGCCCAGGCGCCAGCGGAGGCGTGCAGCCACTGCCAATGGGTGGCGGCCGGCTCGGTGTACCAGGCCAGGGCGGCGAAGGGCGGCAGCGGGACCAGCGACATCCACACCACGTACTGCACCGCGTCGAAGCCGGGCTGGGCCAGCTGCGCGCGGCGGGTCACGATGTTGGAGGCCGCCAGCACGGCGGCGGCCAGCAGGTTCAGCAGCAGCCCCGCCAGCGTGGACGGGCCGCTGGCCAGCGCGGGGCCGCCCAGCGCGTTCATGGCCAAGCAACTCAGCCCCAGCAGGGCCAGGACCAGGCCCGCCACGGTGGGCAGCGTGAGGCGCTCGCGCAGGAACAGCAGGCCCAGCACGGTGGTGAAGAACACCTGGGTCTGCATCAGCACCGAGGCCAGGGCCGCCGTCATTCCCCCATGCAGGGCCATGAACAGAAAGGTGAACTGGCCCAGCTGGGTGAGACCACCGGCCACCACCCAGCCCCAGCTCAGGCGGGGCCGGCGGATGAACAGCAGCAGCGGAAAGACCGCGAACGCGTAGCGCCAGAAGCCGAGCTGGAACGGGGTGAAGTCGCGCAGCGCGTACTTCATCGCCACGAAGTTCAGCCCCCAGATGACGATGGTCCCCAGGAGGGCGGCGAGGTCCAGCCCCGAGAAGTCGGTCTTGGTCTGCATGCGGGCGTGGGCGGCGCTGGCGCCTCAGCGCGCCGGCATGCCCGGCACCCGGAAGCCGCCCTGGCCGTCCTCGACCCAGCCGCGGAACAAGCATTCCTGCGTGGCGGTGGCCAGCAGGGTGCCGTCGCGTTGGTAGAAGTGGCCGGTGGTCAGGCCGCGGGCATTGCCGCTGAACGGGCTTTGCGCGTCCACCAGCAGCCAGTCGTCCACCTGCGGTGCGCGGTGCAGCCACAGCGTGTGGTTCAGGCTGGCCAGGTACAGGCCGGTGCCGATCTTGGCCTCCAGGTGGGCCATCAGCGGGGTCAGCGGCATCCAGTAGTCCGACAGGTAGCCGATGGCCGCGCGCTGCAGCACCGGGTCGGCCGGCAGGTCACGCTGCAGCCGCACCCAGAAGCGCAGCCGGGCCTCGGGGTCACGCCGGAACAGGAAGGCCTCCGGGTCCACCAGGCGCAGCTCGGCCGCGCGCGATTGGCCCAGGCGGCGCGCGGCGGCGGCGGGGATGCGGTCGGCATAGCTTGCGCCCACTTCCTGCAGCGTGCGCAGGCTTTCGGGCGGGGGAACGTCGGGCATGGGCCGCTGGTGGTCCGGACTGGGTTCCTCGGTCTGGAAGGAGATGGTGGCGCTGATGACGGTGCGCGTGCCCTGCGTGCCCAGCACCTGCTGGACCTGGAAGCTGCGGCCCTGCATCAGCGTGCGGACCTCGTAGTGCATGGTCTCGCCCGGCTTGCCAGGGGCCAGAAAGCTGACCTGCACGCTGTGCGCCCAGCGGTCGCTGATGCCGTGGCTGGCCGCGGCAATCGCCTGGCCGATCAGCTGGCCGCCGAACAACGCGCCGTTGATGTTCACGTCCGCATGCGGGCTGTAGAGCGCGCCGCTGGCGTCGAAACGCAGGCGCATCAGCTCGACCAGCCCCTGGCGGTCCCAGCCCTCGGCGCTGCCCAGGTCGGGGGCGACGGTGTTGAATTTCTCGGTGCCGGCCGCGCCGGCAAGGGCGGGGCGCGGGTCGGTCGGGGTGGGGGTGGACATCCGGAGGCGCGGTTCAAAAAAGGACGGTCGTTCGCCAGATGATAGCGAGGATGCCACGGCGCTGCCGGTGGGGGCTTGCGTCAACTACTGTGTTTACATACAGTATCGCCAGACGACGCAACACCTGTTGGGAGACACCATGAAGTACCAGTACTGCGACTTCTACAGCGCCAAGCCCCACCGCGCCGCCGAATGGCTGCGCCGCCTGATGCTCTGGTTCTGAGCCGTTCAGCCGCCAGAAGCTTGCGGGCCGCTGCGCCGGCTGGCGTAGACAGCCGCCTGCACCCGCGAGCTCAGCCCCAGCTTGCGCAGGATGTGCTGCACATGGATCTT
>JAYSCA010000447.1:0-2960 GCA_041915165.1 Ideonella sp. | reverse complement strand
ACCCCGCTGTCGGCCAGCTTGCCGCGCACCCGGGAGACATAGATCTCGATCGCGTTGTCGGTGATCTCCTTGTCCCAGCGGCTCAGGCTGTCGGCCAGCTTGCGCTTGGCCAGCACCTTGGGCATGGTCAGCACCAGGGCCAGCAGCAGATCCCATTCACGACCGGTGAGGCCCAGGGGCTGGCCGGCCAGTTCGGCCTCGTGGCTGGCGATGTCCATCACCAGCGGACCGGCGGCCACGCGGGAACTGGCGGCCGACTGGCTGCGGCGGATCAGCGCCTGCACCCGGGCCAGCAACTCCGGCAACAGAAAGGGGTTGATCAGGTAGTCGTCCGCGCCTTCGTTGAGGCCCCGCACCCGGTCATCCAGCCCGTCACGGGCGGTCAGCATCAGCACCGGCACCTTGTTGCCGCCCGCCCGCAGGCGACGCACCAGGCTCAACCCATCCATGCCCGGCAGGCCGATGTCGACGATCGCCAGGTCGTGCATGCCGTGCGCCAACACGTCCAGCGCCGGTTCAGCCGCGCACAGCACGTCCAGCGCCAGACCGGCCTCGGCCAGGGCGCTGGCCAAGGCCTTCTGCAGCAGCTCGTCGTCTTCCACCAGCAGAATGCGCATGCCGGCATCGTACCGCCCCGCCAACCCGGGCTGGATGCGCTAACCTGTCCGGCTTCATGTCGTCACCCACCTCGTCCCGCGGGCTGGCCTATGCCAGCCTGGCCGCCAGCATGGCGCTGGTCGGCAGCTATGTCGGCCTGTCCAAGCTCCTGGTGGCCGTGTTCCCCATCTTCCTGCTGGCCTGGCTGCGCTTTGGCATGGCGGCGGTGGCCATGGTCCGCTGGGTGCAGCGCACGCCGGGCGAGGCCCCGCTGGCCCCGGCCGACCGCAGGCTGCTGTTCCTGGAAAGCTTCCTGGGCAACTTCCTGTTCTCGATCTGCATGCTGTTCGGCGTGGCCGCCACCTCGGCCGTCGCGGCCGGCGTGATCATGGCGGGCATTCCGGCAGCGGTCGCGCTGCTGTCGCGGTTGTGGCTCAAGGAGCCGCTGCGGCCCCGGGTGCTGGCCGGCGTGGCCTGCGCGGTCGCGGGCATCGTGCTGCTGGCCTTGAGCCGCCACAGCGGCGCCGGCAGCCAACCGGCCCCTTGGTGGGGCTACGCGCTGCTGCTGGGCGCGGTGTTCTGCGAGGCCTGCTACATGGTGATCGGCAAGAAGCTGACCGCCCAGGTCTCGCCACGGCGCATCAGCGCGCTGATCAACCTCTGGGGCCTGGCCCTGGTGACGCCGCTGGGCCTGTGGCAGGCGCTGCAGTTCGATTTCGGCCGGACCCGGCCGACCGATTGGGGCCTGCTCGCCTTCTACGCGCTGGCCGCCAGCGTGATCACCGTCTGGCTGTGGATGAAGGGCCTGCGCCATGTGCCGGCCCAGCAGGCCGGGGTGTTCAGCGTCATGCTGCCGCTGTCGGCCACCGCCGTCGGCGTGCTGTTCCTGGGGGAATCACTGGCCCTGGCCCAGGTGCTGGCGCTGGGTCTGGCCCTGGCCGGCCTGCTGCTGGCCACCTGGCCGCAGCGCACGCCCGTGGCGGCCTGAAGCCGCCGGCCACGCCGCCCTCAGGCGGCCGTCACCGGGGCGGCGTCACGACGGTGGGCCTGCTGGTACACCGCCTCGGGGGTGGCCTCTTTCAGCCGGTGGTCGGACCAGACCTGGCGCCAGCGGCGTGCCCCCGACAGGCCGTTGTGCAGCCCCAGCATGTGGCGCGCGATGTGGGCCCAGGGCGTTCCCGCGGCGGCCTGCCGTTCGGCCATGTAGCGCACCATCGCCTGCTCGACCGCATCGCGCTCGGTCGCGGGGTCGGCCTCAGCCCCCCAGAAGCGGCGGTCCCAGTCAGCCATCAGCCAGGGGTTGTGATAGGCCTCGCGCCCGACCATCACCCCGTCCACCTGCGCCAGATGCTGCGCGATCTCCGCATTCGTCTTGACCCCACCGTTGAGCACGATGGTGAGCTGCGGAAACTCGCGCTTGAGCTGGTAGACCAGCTCATAGCGCAGCGGCGGCACCTCGCGGTTCTCCTTCGGGCTCAGGCCCTTGAGCCAGGCGTTGCGGGCGTGGACGATGAAGACCTCGCAACCCGCCTCGGCCACGGTGCCGACAAAGTCGCGCACGAAGGCATAGCTCTCCTCCCGGTCGATGCCGATGCGGTGCTTGACCGTCACCGGCAGCGCCGCCTGGCCGGCCTGTGAGGGCTCGGCAGCGTCCCGCATCGCGCGCACGCAGTCGGCCACCAGCGGCGCCTCGGCCATCAGGCAAGCACCAAAGGCTCCGCGCTGCACCCGCTCGCTGGGGCAGCCGCAGTTCAGGTTGACCTCGTCATAACCCCATTGCCGGGCCAGCCGGGTGGCATGGGCCAGCTCCTCAGGCTCGCTCCCCCCTAACTGCAGGGCCAGCGGATGTTCCTCGTCGCCGTAGTCCAAATGGCGTGCCTGGTCACCAAACCGCAATGCGCCAGTGGTCACCATCTCGGTGTAGAGCCGGGTCTGGCGGGTGAGCTGGCGATGGAAGTGCCGGCAATGGCGATCGGTCCAGTCCAGCATGGGCGCGACGCTCAGACGCCAGGGCGAGAGCGGAGCAGAAATGGCGGGGACGGTGGGGAGGGCGGCGGGATTCGTCACCCCCGAATTATCGGTGCAGGCCGTCACACGGTGTCACAGCCTGGGCCGCAGACGTCATGCCGCCGACACCACCGTGTCAAACCCGGTTTCTAGCGTGTGAAGCCTTCCCCACTCGCCCCTGAGGTCCCGCATGACCGATCCCCGCCGCCGCCAGTTCCTGCAATGGGCCAGCGCCACCAGCGCCGCCGCCGGCCTGCACCCCAGCATCGCCCGTGCCCTGGAGATCCCGGCCCACCACCGCACCGGCACGCTGGCCGACGTCGAGCATGTGGTGATCCTGATGCAGGAAAACCGCT
>JAYSCA010000446.1:0-2962 GCA_041915165.1 Ideonella sp. | reverse complement strand
GGCGTCGATCTGCCAGACGTGGTTGGGATGCAGGCTCTGCATCTCGACAGCGGGGGCCGGCCGCAGCAGCTGGTCCGGGTGCATGCCATGGGTGCGCAGGCCGCGGGCGATGGCCGAGGCCGACAGCAGCCGAACCTCGCCGCTGGCCGGGTCGATGAACTCGGCCTTCACCTCGTTGTTGCGGCGCAGAATGTCCACCGCCTGGGCCACGCTGAGGATGCGCTTGCCGTTCTTGCGCAGGCTTTCCATCAGCATGGCGCTGATGAGGATGGCGTCCTCGCGGGTCAGCGAGACCTGCCCCGCATCGACCCGGCGCTTGCGGTCACCGCGCACGGCCACATCGCTCAGCGCCCGCATCAGCGTGGGGCGGGACATGCCCAGCTCGGCGCAGGCGGCGGCGTAGACGGCCTCCTTGCGGCCATGGCCTGCGGCGGCTGCGGCGGCGGCCACCTGCACCAGGCGCTGGATGAGCGCAGGGCTGCGGGTGACCATGTCAGCCTCCATTGGCTCCACCTTGGCTCTGGCGCACCCACTCGGGGATGGCTGCATCGCTCACATCGGGCAGCTCGAACTCGGCGCGCAGGTCATTCAGGGCCGCCTGCAGCTGGCCGGCAATGCCCGCCATGAAGACGGTGGGCAGATCCAGGCCGTGCTTCTCGCAGTGGTCGCGCAGCGTCACCATGGACAGGCGCACGTTGCCGCGCAGAGCGCCCAGGGCATCGTTAGCCCAGCCGGCGGCCTCCTTGGTGATCTCCTGCAGGTCCTGGTCCGGCTCGGCTGTCTGCACGCGCTTGAGCTTCTTGTGCAGCGCGTCGATCTTCTTGGACTTGTCGGCGCTCACCTCTTCGACCGACTTGCGCTCTTCCCGCTCCTCCCGCAGGGCGGCCCTCAGCTCCTTGACGCTCATCGTGGCGATGTCGTCCAGCTTCAGCTCGCCGGTGTGGCCCAGCTGCAGCAGGTCGTCGACCTGGTCGTCGTCCAGGACCAACAGCTCGAACAGCTTGCTGGATGACCCGATCAGCTGCAAATGCGACGACGTCGTCGCATTTGAGAACTTCGCGGCCGCCGACATGAAGCGCTGGGCAACCCGGGGTTCCATACCCAGGGCCTCCAGTCGCGGGAGGAAGTCCCCATGGTCGCAGATGGCCTTGAGAATCGTCAGGCCGCGGCCGACCTCCAGGCAGGCCTCCACGCTGCGGCGCATGTTGGCGGCAATGTCGCGCTGGATCAGGTCCGGGTCGGTGGCATCGGCCGGCAGCTGGTATCCCAGGGTGATGGCCAGTGCGCGGACCTGCTTCTGGTGCTCTTGCTCCTGGGCTGCATCTGCCCGCAGGGCCACCAGGCCCTTGGCTGTCGTGTCTTCGGCTGGGGTGAGGTCGACGATGTCGGCCGGGGTGTTCTTGGTGCGTGCCATGGTGGGTGATCAATCGGGGTTGCGGGTGTAGCGCTGGCGGGTCTCGTCGATGCGCTGTTCGTGGCGGCTGATGGCGGTCTGGACCTTGATGGCCTGGCGCGGCAGCACCGGGGTGAGACGCCAGAGGCCGGTGGCCTCGTCACGCTCAGCCCAGCCGGCGGTGCGCAGGTTGTTCAGGTCGCGGGTGATGACGCTGGGCGAGGCCGACACTGCCTTGGCGATGGCCGAGGGAGGCAGGCCCATCACCACATCGCTGAACAGTGCGTGGAGCACCTTCAGCAGCCGCTGCTGGCTGGTGTTGGTGTAGCTCTTGGAGGTCATGACCACACCTCCGGTGCCACCGGCGGCAAGGCGGCCACCAGGCGCCACTGGGCGGTGAACACAGCCGTCTCGCGGTGCTGTTCCCAGGTGGTGCGAGCCCAGGTCAGCCGCTTGCCAAAGCCACGGGGCGGTGGCGGCGGCAGAGCCACGCCGGCCTGGGCGCACAGTGCCCGCTCGGCAATGCGCTGTTCCCGGGCCCGCAGGCGCTTGATGACCTGGCAGGGGGGCGGGCGCAGCCGGGCCGTCTGCTCGTTTCTCCCCTTCCGCCCCTTCTGCGGCAGGCGCACATGGGTGCGGCGGATCACCGGGGCGGGCTTGACTTCCTCGACCTCGATCTCCTCGACCTGCAGGCCGGCAGCCAGGTCGGTCTGCGACTGGTGCTGCAGCAGGGAGTCCAGGCTCTCACGCAGCAGAGCGGCGGTCTCATCGTCGACCAGGCAGACCATGCGGTCAGGGTCGACCAGGCCGGGGCGGCCATGGTTCCAGCCGTCCATCATCCAGGCCCAGGGCATGCCAGGCGACGCGGTGCCGGTCAGAGCGGCGGCCAGCTCGGCGTGGTGCACCAGCTCGGTCTCGTCGAACACGTTGCAGATCGACAGGGAGCAGACGGGCACGTTCCAGCGCACGGCCAGCTCGATGGCCAGGGCCTCGTGGACCGGGGTGTCGCTGTCCTCGTTGTAGTCGAAGAAGACGTGGTGACGGCCGGCAGGCGCCTGGTCGAAGTTCTCCCAGTCGTGGGGCAGGCCCATGCAGTAGGCGCGGTACAGCATCACGCGGCCCTCCGCTCTGCATCGTTGACTGCTGCGGTGCAGTCAACGATCTCCCCCTTCTTCAGGCCCAGCAGCACGGCGATCTTGTGGCTCTGGCCGCGATGGCACTTCTTGCGACCGGCCAGGATCTCGTAGACCAGGCTGCGGCTCACCTTGTGGTCGCGCGCCCAGGCGGCAATGGCCACGCCTTTGCGCTCGAATTCACGCCGCACTTGGGCGGCTGACTTGGTCGTGTCTTTCATCGGTGCAAAATGGTGTGAATTGGTGGTTTGCTCTGTCTTTGCAGAGGAGGTGAGGCTCATGCCTCAAGAAGACATTCCAGGCCCTGCTGTGCCTGCTGACGAATGCGAAACCGTGCACGCGGACCTAGCGATTCAAGACGTGCTTGCAGTCCATCGGGACCTGCTTGGCGGACACGTACTGGTTCGATACGCATCGGCTTCTCGGTCGGGAAGGA
>JAYSCA010000445.1:0-2965 GCA_041915165.1 Ideonella sp. | reverse complement strand
AGAAGCTGGAGGACACCAAGACCGACGTCGGCTGGGGCCACCAGATTCGCTCCTACGTGCTGGACCAGAGCCGCATCAAGGACCTGCGCACGAACGTCGAGACCTCCAACACCCAGAAGGTGCTGGATGGCGACCTCGATGCCTTCATCGCCGCCAGCCTGAAGCAAGGCCTCTGAGCCCTTCTCCATCTACCCAAGGACATCCACCATCATGCGTGAAGGCACCACCTCCCTGGTGCGCCGGGAGGATTACCTCGCCCCGGCCTACTGGATCCGCACTGCGGACCTGACCTTCGACCTGGACGCGGCCAAGACCATCGTCTCCAGCAAGCTCGCCATCGAACGCAACAGCGCCCTGCCCGTGCAGCCGCTGCGCCTGCACGGCGAGGACCTGAACCTGCTGCGCGTGCTGGTGGACGGCCAGAGCGTCTCGTTCCGCCATGAGGACGGGCAACTGGTCATTGACGCCCCGGCGGCCGATGCCTTCACGCTGGAGATCCGCAACACCATCGCCCCGGAAAAGAACACCCAGCTGAGCGGCCTCTACGCCTCCGGCTCGGGCCTGTTCACCCAGTGCGAGGCCGAGGGCTTCCGCCGCATCACCTACTTCCTGGACCGGCCGGACGTGATGGCGGTCTACACCGTCACGCTGCGCGGCGACCAGAAGAAGCACCCGGTGCTGCTCTCGAACGGCAACCTGGTGGAGCAAGGCACGCTGGACGGTGGCAAGCACTTCGCCAAGTGGCACGACCCCTTCCCCAAGCCCAGCTATCTGTTCGCCATCGTCGCGGCCGACCTGGTGGCGCGCGAGCAATGGGTGCGCAGCCGCTCGGGCAAGGAGCATCTGCTGCAGGTCTACGTCACCCGCGGTGACCTGGACAAGACCGAGCATGCGATGAACTCGCTGATCGCGTCGATCATCTGGGACGAGGCCCGCTTCAAGCTGGCCCTGGACCTGGAACGCTTCATGATCGTCGCGGTGCCCGACTTCAACATGGGCGCGATGGAGAACAAGGGCCTGAACCTGTTCAACACCAAGTACGTGCTGGCCAGCCCCGCCACCGCCACCGACACCGACTTCGACGGCATCGAAAGCGTGGTCGGCCACGAGTACTTCCACAACTGGACCGGCGACCGCGTCACCTGCCGCGACTGGTTCCAGCTGAGCCTGAAGGAAGGCCTGACCGTCTTCCGCGACCAGGAATTCAGCATGGACATGGCCGGCAGCGCCTCGGCCCGCGCGGTGCGCCGCATCGGCGACGTGCGCACGCTGCGCGAGCGCCAGTTCCCCGAGGATGCGGGCCCGATGGCCCACCCGGTGCGCCCGGACGCCTACCAGGCCATCGACAACTTCTACACCGCCACCGTCTACGAAAAGGGCGCCGAGGTGGTGCGGATGATGCACACGCTGGTGGGCCGCGACGGCTTTGCCGCCGGCATGTCGCTGTACTTCGAGCGCCATGACGGCCACGCCGTGACCTGTGACGACTTCGCCCAGGCCATCGCCGACGCCAACCCCGCCAGCGCCCTGGCCCAGCACCTGGATGTCTTCAAGCGCTGGTATGCCCAGGCCGGCACGCCGCGCCTGAGCGCCCGCGGTGAGTGGAACGCCGAAGCGGCCACCTACACCCTGACGCTGCGCCAGCAGCTGCCCGACACCCCGGGCCAGAGCGGCAAGCAGCCGCAGCTGATCCCGGTGGCGCTGGGCCTGCTGACCCGCGCGGGTCAGGCCCTGCCGCTGCAACTGGCCGGCGAGGACGCCCCGCAGGGCACCGAGCGCGTGCTGGTGCTGACCGAGACCGAGCAGCGCTTCACCTTCACCGGCATCACCGCCGAGGTCGTGCCCTCGCTGCTGCGCAACTTCTCGGCCCCGGTGTTGCTGGACGACGGTCTGACGGACGCCGACCTGCTGGTGCTGCTGGCCCACGACCCGGACGCCTTCAACCGCTGGGAAGCCGGCCAGCGCCTGGCGCTCAGCCGCATCATCGCCGGCCTGGGCCACCAGGACGCGGTGGTGCTGGACGCGGCCTTCATCGATGCCATGCGCGCCGTGCTGCGCGACCCCGCGCTGGACCCGGCCTTCAAGGAACTGGCGCTGTCCCTGCCCTCGGAGATCTACGTGGCCGAGCAGGTCACCGACGTGGACCCGCAGCGCCTGCATACGGTGCGCGAGTCGATGATCGACCAGCTGGCCTCCGCGCTGAGCGCCGACTGGGCCTGGGCCTGGGAAGCCCACCAGGTGGCCGAGGGCTACCGCCCCGACGCCGAACAGAGCGGCCGCCGCGCCCTGGCCAACCACGCGCTGGCCATGCTGGTGCGCCAGGCCGTGGCCACCCAGGACGTGACCTGGCCGGGCAAGGCCTACCAGCGCTTCAAGGATGCCGGCAACATGACCGACCGCCTGGGCGCGCTGGAAGCCCTGGTCGGCGCCCATGCCGAACTGGCCCAGCCCGCGCTGGCCCGCTTCCACGCGCTGTTCAAGCACGAGCCGCTGGTGCTGGACAAGTGGTTCATGCTGCAGGCCCGCGCCCCCGAGAAGAACGGCCAGACCTTCGCCCAGGTGAAGGCTCTGCTCAAGCACCCGGACTTCACACTGGCCAACCCGAACCGCGCCCGCGCGCTGCTGTTCGCGCTGTCCAACTCGAACCCGGCCGCCTTCCACCGCACCGACGCCGCCGGCTACGTGCTGTGGGCCGACAAGGTCATCGAGCTGGACACGGCCAACCCGCAGCTGGCCTCGCGCTTCGCCCGTTCGCTGGACCGCTGGCGCAACCTGGCCGAGCCCTACCGCAGCGCGGCGCGCGAAGCCATCGCCCGCGTGGCCGCCAAGACCGATCTTTCCAGCGACACGCGCGAAATCATCGAGCGTGCGCTGGCGGACTGAACCGATCCCAGGAGGAATCTGATGAACAAGCGTGTCAGTCTCACGCAGTACCTGGTCGAGCAGCAGCGGCTGCACGGCCACA
>JAYSCA010000444.1:0-2966 GCA_041915165.1 Ideonella sp. | reverse complement strand
CGATGGCATTGGTGCCGCACGCCAGCTCGCTCCAGCTGACGCCGGGCACCAGCGCGATCGCCTCGGCCGCGTCCAGCGCCGGGTGGTCGCCCTCGGTGACGAGGATGGTGCCGTGCGCATCGCTCAGCGCCATCAGCGTGCCAGTCTCGGCCAGGTAGTCGCGTGCGCAGGCCATCACCGGAGAGGCCGCGTCCAGCAGATCCTTCTGGCGCTCCTGCAGCAGGTAGAGGTCCTGCTCGGACACCGGGCGCAGGCCGTGCCGCCGCAGCGGGTCGACGCGTGCCTGGGCACACCGCTGCCAGGACTGGTTGACCAGGGTCCGCACCGCCCCGCTGGGCAGCTCACCGCCCTCGAGCAGGGTCTGCCAGGCCTGGGACACCACGAGTTCGTTGCGAGGGTTGGAGAACATGGGCACCGGATCCGGGGCAACGACAGGAATGCCAGCCAGAGCGGAGAGGCCCCGGCCAACGCGCGCACGTGATGCTAGGCCGCTGCGGGCGCGTCGGGGCCCCAGGAGTACCCGCAGTGCCCGGTGCGGCAGCCCGAAGGTCGGCTGCACCGGCGCGGTCAGGCGGCGTCCGACCAGGCCGCGCGCAGCGCCGTCTTCAACACCTTGCCGTAGGCGTTCTTGGGCAGGCTCTCCAGCACGCGGTAATGCCGCGGCCGCTTGAAGCGCGCCAGTTGGGACAGGCACAGCGCATCCAGGGTCTGCGGGTCGAGGCGGGCCCCCGGCCGCGGGGCCACGAAAGCGGCCACGGCCTCGCCCCATTCCTCGTCGGGCACGCCGATCACCGAGACCTCGGCCACATCCGGGTCCCGCAGCAGCACCTCCTCCACCTCGCGGGGGTAGATGTTGGAGCCCCCGCTGATGATCACGTCCTTGCTGCGGTCGAGCAGGGTCAGGAAGCCGTCGGCGTCGAAGGCCCCGATGTCGCCGGTGCTCAGCCAGCCATCGTGCAGGGCGCGCGCTGTGGCGTCGGGGTCCTGCCAGTAGCCCTGCATCACCGTGTCGCCGCGCACCTGCACCTCGCCGGCCTGCCCCACCGGGCAAGCCTGGCCTTGTGCATCGACCACCCGCACCTGCACCGCCACGTTGGCCACGCCCACCGAGGCCAGCCGCTCGGCCCGGCGGGGGTGCGCGGTGTCGCCCAGCGGCCCGCGCCCCAGCACGGTGATGGTCATCGGGCTCTCGCCCTGGCCGTAGATCTGCACGAAGCGCGGCCCGAGTTGCGCCAGCGCCCGCTCGATGTCGGCCGCGTACATGGGCGCGCCACCGTAGACGATGGTCTTGAAGCCCGCGCCATCCAGGCCGTTCGCCCGCGCATGCTCCACCAGCCGCCGCACCATGGTCGGCGCCGCGAACAGGCTGAGCCGGCCCACGCTGCGGGCCAGGTCGAACAGCTCGGCCTCGTCGAAGCCGCCACTGGCCGGCAGCACATGGCGCGCCCCGGCCATCACCTGCGGCACCGCGTACAGCCCCGCCCCGTGCGACAGGGGCGCGGCATAGACGCAGGCGTCCTGCGGGTCGATGCCGTCCACGTCCGCGGTGTAGCCCAGCGCCATGCTGCGCAGCTGCCGGTGGCCCAGCATCGCACCCTTGGGTCGGCCGGTGGTGCCGCTGGTGTAGAACAGCCAGGCCAGATCGTCGCCATCGCGCGCCGCCAGTGGCAGCGCAGGCGCCTGCAGGGCCTGCTGCCAGGCCGGTCCGTCCAAGGTCCAGTGCGCACAGGAGGCGTTCAAGTCCGCGCCGTTCTCGGCATCCGTCACCACCAGGCGGGCCCCGCTGTGCTGCAGGACCCACTCGGCCTCGCGCGGATGCAGCTTGGGATTGAGGGGGACCAGCACCAGGCCGGCCCACCAGGCCGCCCACATCAGGCTCAGCCCGTCCGGGTGGTTGTGCATCCAGACGGCCAGCCGGTCGCCCGGCTGCAGGCCCTGCGCCCGCAGGCCGCCGGCCAGGCGTGCGCAGCGCTCGGCCCATTCGCCGTAGCGCCAGCGCACGGTCGGCCCCAACAGCACGGCCGGCGCCTCGGGGGTTTGCGCCGCAGCGCGTTGGAGCAGCAGAGCAAGGTTCATCGCAAGGGAATCTCAGGGCGAGATGATGACCTTCAGCGCCTTGGACTGGGCCGCCTGACCGAAGGTCTCGTAAGCGGCCATCACGTCGTCCAGCGTGAAGCGGTGGGTGATGAGCCGGGCCGGGTCGAGCTTCTTGGCCACCACGGTCTTGAGCAGCATGTCGGTGCTGGCGGTGTCCACCAGCCGGGTGGTGATGGCGATGTTGCGCGCCCACAGCGTCTCCAGGTGCAGATCCACCTTGTGACCGTGCACGCCGACGTTGGCGATCGTCCCGCCCGCGGCCACGATGCCCTGGCACAGCTCAAAGGTCGGGGCGATGCCCACCGCCTCGATGGCGGTGTCCACGCCCAGGCCGCCCGTCAGCGCCATCACGGCGTCCACCGCCGAGCCCTTGCCGCTGTTGACGGCATCGGTCGCGCCGAAGCCCAGCGCCACCTGCAGCCGGTTGTCGTCCAAGTCGATCATGATGATGCGCGAGGGCGAGTAGAACTGCGCGGTCAGCAGCGCCGCCAGGCCGATCGGCCCGGCACCGACGATGGCCACCGTGCCGCCCGGCGCCACCTTGCCATTGAGCACGCCGCACTCGAAGCCGGTGGGCAGGATGTCGCTGAGCATCACCAGCGCCTCTTCGCTGGCGTCGGGCGGGATGGCGTACAGGCTGGTGTCAGCGTGCGGAATGCGCACGTACTCGGCCTGGGTGCCGTTGATCGTGTTGCCCAGGATCCAGCCGCCCGTGGTGCAGTGCGAATACATGCCCTTGCGACAGAACGCGCACTTGCCGCAGCTGCTGATGCAGGAGATGAGCACGTGGTCACCCACGTGGAAGTTGCTCACCGCACTGCCCACCGCCTCGATCACGCCCACCCCCTCGTGGCCCAACGTGGTGCCAG
>JAYSCA010000443.1:0-2975 GCA_041915165.1 Ideonella sp. | reverse complement strand
AGTGACATCCCGGCCTTTCGCTACCGCTTGCTGTGGGAGGAGCGCCAGATCCGCTCGGTGGCCAACCTCACCCGGGCCGACGGCGAGGAGTTCCTGGCCGCCGCCCGCACGCTGCAGCTGGAGGTGACCACCACCGTCTTCCCGCTCACCGAGGCCAACGAGGCGCTGCGCCAACTGCGGGCGGGCGAGCTGGTGGGCGCGGCCGTGCTGGTGCCCTGACCGACGTCAGGGCCCCGGCCGGTCAGATCTGCACCCGGGTGCCCAGCTCGACCACCGCGTTGTCGGGCAGCTGGAAGAAGTGGGCGGCATTGCCGGCATTGCGGCTGAGGGTGGCGAACAGGCGTTCGCGCCAGGCCGCCATGCCCCCCCCGGGCGTGGGCACCACCGTTTCACGGCTCAGGAAGTAGCTGGTCTCGAACAACGGCACGTCCAGGCCCTGCGCGCTGCACTGGGCCAGCGCATGGGGCACGTCCGGCGTTTCCATGAAGCCGAACACCAGCAGCACGCGCCAGAAGCCCGGCGCCAGCGCCTCCACCGTGGCCCGCTGGGCTTCGTCCACCCAAGGTTGATCGGCAAAGCGCACGTTCAGGATCACGTTGCGCTCATGCAGGACCTGGTTGTGCTTGAGGTTGTGCAGCATGGCCTGGGGCACGGTGGTCGGGTCGGCCACCGCGTAGACGGCCACCCGGGCGGCGCGGGGCATGGAGCTGGTCGACATCTCCTGCACGAAGGGCAGCAGGTCCAGCCCTTCGCGACGGATGGCCTCCAGCACCAGGGCACGACCGTGCCGCCAGGTGCTCATGACGGTGAAGAACAGGCCGGCCATGGCCAGCGGGAACCAGCCGCCATCGGTGAACTTGAGGGCGCAGCCAGCGAACAGCGCCACATCCACGGTCAGGAACAGCGCGGTGGCCGGCATCACCGCCCAGACCGGCAGCCGCCAGGCCTTGCTGACCACGACATAGGCCAGCACGGTGGTGATCAGCATGGTCAGCGTCACCGCCACGCCATAGGCCCCGGCCAGCGCCGCCGAGCTGCGAAACGCCAGCACCGCCGCCAACACCCCGGCCAGCAGCAGCCAGTTGACCAGCGGCATGTAGATCTGCCCTTGTTCGCGGGCGGAGGTGTGGCGCACCGCCATGCGCGGCAGAAAGCCCATCAACATGGACTGGCGTGTCATCGAGAACGCCCCCGAGATCACCGCCTGCGAGGCGATGATGGCCGCCAGGGTGGCCAGCACCACCGCCGCGGGCTGCCAGGCATCCGGGAACATGTGGAAGAAGGGACTGGCCAGCGCCGCCGGCTCCTGCAGCAGCAAAGCCCCCTGGCCCAGGTAGTTCAGCGCCAGCGCAGGCAGCACCAGGCCGGTCCAGGCCAACTGGATGGGGCGGCGGCCAAAGTGGCCCATGTCGGCATACAGCGCCTCGGCCCCGGTCAGCGCCAGCACGATGGCGCCCAGGGCGGCAAACACATGCCAGCCCCGTTCCATCAGAAAATGCAGCGCGTGCGCAGGATTGAGCGCCGCCAGGATGGCCGGCTCCTTCTCGATCTGCCACAGGCCGGTGGCGGCCAAGGTCAGGAACCAGACCACGATGACGGGGCCGAACAAGCGCCCGACCGACGCCGTGCCCCGGCGCTGCATGGCGAACAAGGCCACGAGCACCACCAGCGACAGCGGCAGCACGGCACGTGAGAGCCCGGGCGCCACGACGGACAGCCCTTCAACCGCCCCCAGCACCGAGATGGCTGGCGTGATGATGCTGTCCCCATAGAACAGCGTCGCGCCAAACACGCCCAGCATCAGCAGCACCGCACGCCGCCCTGGCCGGCCACTGACCGCCTGCGCCGCCAGCGCGGTGAGCGCCAGGATGCCGCCTTCGCCGCGGTTGTCAGCCCGCAGGATCAGCACCACGTACTTGAGCGTGACCACGAACATCAGGGCCCAGAACAGGGTGGACACCGCGCCCGTCACGGCCTCCGGCGTCAAGGGCACGCCGTTGGCGGGCGAAAACACCTCCGCCATCGTGTAGAGCGGGCTGGTGCCGATGTCGCCGTAGACGACGCCGATGGCGCCCAGCACCAGCGCGCCCAGCGGGCCATGGGCCCCACCGGGATGGGGGGCGGCAACGTCGTGGGAGGTTGTTGTACTCATGGTGTCAGTGTGCCGAGGCTGGTATCAGGAACGCATAAGCCCGCGGGGGCCAAGGCAACCGGGTCAGACCGGCGGCTCATCGCCCGCCTCGGCCAGACGGTAGCCCACCCCGGGCTCGGTGAGCAAGCACCGCGGCGCAGAGGCCTGCTCCTCCAGCTTGGCCCGCAGCTGGCCCATGTAGAGACGCAGGTACTGGGTCTGCTCCACGCACTCAGCGCCCCAGACGTCGGCCAGCAGCTGGCGGTGGGTGACCACCTGCCCGGCGCTGCGCACCAACCGGGCCAGCAGCTTGAACTCGGTGGGGGTGAGGTGCACGGGCTGGCCGTCACGCAGCACGCGCCGACTGGTCAGGTCAACCGCCAGCGCCCCATGGCGGTAGGTCAACGCCGCCGGTGCCACGGTGGTGCCGCGGTGGCGCCAGGCCACCCGCATGCGGGCCAGCAACTCTCCCACGCTGAAGGGCTTCACCAGGTAATCGTCGGCGCCGGCATCGAGCAGCTGGATCTTGTGCGCGTCCGCCTGCCGCGCCGAGACCACCAGCACCGGCACGGCGCCCTCCCGCCGCACGACAGCCAGGAAGTCGGCGCCCTCGCCATCGGGCAAGCCCAGGTCCAGGATCACCAGCTCGGGGCGAGCCTCGCCGCCATGGCGCCACAGGGCCTGGGCCTCGGACAGGCTGGCCGCGGTCTGGACCGCGTGTCCCTCCAGGGTCAGGGCCTCGCGCCACAGCGCGCGCAGCTCGCGGTCGTCCTCGACCAGCAACACCCGCCGGCTCATGCCAACCCCTCCCCCTGGGGCGGGGCCGGCTGATCGGCCACGGGCA
>JAYSCA010000442.1:0-2981 GCA_041915165.1 Ideonella sp. | reverse complement strand
AAGGCCAAGCCCAGCTGGAAGCCCCGGGCGGAAGGCCAGCCCAGATGTTCCAGTGCCCGTGACAGACGAAGGGGCCATGGCCCCGGGTGATCGCTCATACCCTTCCCTGCGTTTTCGCAAGCCGTGTTCTGATTCGACCACATTTCGTCACCTCTGTGCTCGCGCTGAAGCTTGGCTCCCGTGCTTAGTGCGCACCGCCGGCATCCACCGGCGTGGCACCGCCGTGGGGCGCGGGCCGGCGGGTCAGCCAGATGGCCCCCAACAGCACCAGGAACAGCAGCGATGACACCAGGAACACATCGTCCGCCGCCAACGTGAAGGCCTGCTGGTCGATCAGCCGGTTGATCAGACCGAGCGCCTGGCCGGCATCCGCCCCGGTCTGGCCCAGACCGGTCTGGGCCCCCTGCAGCACCGGTGAGCCCACCGGCAGCTGCTCGGTCAGGCGGGCATGGTGCAAGGTGGCCCGGTTTTCCCACACCGTGGTGGCGATGGAGGTGCCCATCGCCCCGGCCGTGATCCGCACGAAATTGGACAGCCCCGCCGCCGCCGCGATGCGCTCAGGCTTCAATCCGGCCAGGGTGATCGTGGTCAGCGGGATGAAGAAGAACGCCATGGCCGCCCCCTGCAGCACCGTCGGCAACAGGATGTGGACGAAGTCGGTGTCGGTGGTGAAGTTCGATCGCATCCACAGCACGGTGGCAAAGACGATGAAGGCACCGGTGGCCATGGCCCGCGGGTCCCACACCCCCACCTTGCGCCCCACCAGCGGCGTCAGCAGGATGGCCAGCACGCCCACCGGCGCCAGCGCCATGCCGGCGTCGGTCGCGGTGTAGCCCATCCATTGCTGCAGCCACAACGGCATCAGCACCACGTTGCCGAAGAACAAACCATAGGCCACCGACAGCGTGATGGTGCCGAAGGCGAAATTGCGCCCGCCAAACAGCTTCAGGTCCACCACCGGGTGCTCATCGGTCAGTTCCCAGACCACGAAGGCCGCGAACGACACCACGGCCACCAGCGCCAGCGTGACGATGGTGCTGGACTGGAACCAGTCCAGCTCCTTGCCTTTGTCCAGCATCAGCTGCAACGAGCCGACCCACAGCACCAGCAGCGCCAGCCCCACCGTGTCGATGGGCAGCTTGCGGGTGGCCGTCTCGCGGTGGCGGTAGATGCCCCAGGTGAGCGCGGCAGCGAGCAGGCCCACCGGCACGTTGATGTAGAAAATCCAGGGCCAGGACATGTTGTCGGTGATCCAGCCGCCCAGCAGCGGCCCGACCACCGGGGCGACCAGCGTGGTCATGCCCCACAAGGCCAAGGCCATGCCGGCTTTGGCCCGGGGGTAGCTGGCCAGCAGCAGGGTCTGCGACAGCGGGATCATCGGCCCGGCCACCAGGCCCTGCAGCACGCGGAAGATGACCAGCGTCTCCAGCGACATCGCAAAGCCGCACAGCCAGCTGCTGACCACGAACAGCAGCACGCTCCAGGTGAACAGCCGGACCGCGCCGAAGCGCTGGACCAGCCAGCCGGTGAGCGGCACCGAGATGGCATTGGCCACACCGAAGCTGGTGATGACCCAGGTGCCCTGGTTGGGGCTCACGCCCAGATCGCCCGCGATCGCGGGAATGGACACGTTCGCGATGGACGAATCCAGCACGTTCATGAAAGTGGCCAGCGACAGCGAGAGGGTGCCCAGCAGCAGGGGCATGCCATGCAGCGGGGTCGGCTCGCTGGCCGCCGGAGTGGGCTGGCTCATGGAGACAGTTCCTTGAGGGATGGAGGCATCAGCGTGGCGCTCAGAGCGCCTTCTGGGCCGGTGCCGCGGCCTTGTCGGCGCCATGGCCCAGATTGGCGGCGATCAGCTTCTTCACCAGCGCATCGGCATCCCGGTCCTGGGCGTCGTACACGCTGGTGGCGGATGCGGGCTGGGTGGGCGGCTGGTCAGACAGCAGCTTGCCGGACTGGTCGGCGGTGTCCACCGTCACGTTCATCGACAGGCCGACCCGCAGCGGATGCGCCTTGAGCTCCTGCGGGTCCAGCGCGATGCGCACGGGCACGCGCTGCACCACCTTGATCCAGTTGCCAGTGGCGTTCTGTGCCGGCAGCAGCGCGAAGGCCGCGCCGGTCCCGGCCCCCAGGCCCACCACCTTGCCGTGGTAGACGATCTTGCTGCCGTAGACATCTGCTTCCAGCTCGGCCGGTTGACCGATGCGCAGGCCTTGCAGCTGGCTTTCCTTGAAGTTGGCATCCACCCAGAGGTCGTTGAGCGACACCAGGGTCATCAGCGGCGAGCCGGCCTGCACGCGCTGGCCCAGCTGCACGCTGCGCTTGGCCACCTGGCCGTCGGTCGGCGCCAGCAGCGACACCCGCTGCAGGGCCAGGTAGGACTCGCGCACCTTGGCGGCAGCCCGCTGCACGGCCGGGTGTTCGGCCACGCTGGTGCCTTCGACCATGGCCTGGCTGGCGCTCAGCTGTTCACGCGCTGCGGCCACCGCCGCCTGGGCCGCCGATGCGGCATTGCGCGCCGCCACCAGCTGGGCATTGGCGTGCTGGAATTCTTCCTTGCCCACCGCGCCGCTGTTCACCAGCGCGCTGCGGCGGTTCACGTCGTCCTGCGCCCGGCCAAGTTCGACCTGGGCGCGTGCGGCGTCGGCCTCACGCAAGGCCAGCTGGGCCTGCAGTGCCCCGCTGTTGGCAAACAGGCCCCGGGTCTCGCGCACGGTCTGCGCCAACTGGGCCTCGGCCTGGTCCAGCGCCACCCGTGCGTCGGCCGGATCCAGCCGCACCAGCGGCTGCCCCGCCTTGACGAAGTCGGTCTCGTTGGCCTGGATGGAGACCACGGTTCCGCCCACCTGCGGGGTGATCTGCACCACGTTGCCCGCCACGTAGGCGTTGTCGGTGTCTTCCAGGTGGCGGCCCACCACCCAGTGCCAGGCGCCCCAGCCGGCACCGGCCAGCACCACGGCCACAGCGATCAGGGTCAG
>JAYSCA010000441.1:0-2988 GCA_041915165.1 Ideonella sp. | reverse complement strand
GGAGATCATGCGATCGATTGTAGGGAGTTGGCCTGTTTACAGGTGCACACCAAACCCGAGTCCACGGGATCCCTATCTCCGGCGTTGAACCCGTACCCGGGGCATGGCATGGTGCCGCACCCGCACGCTGAAGGAGGACCTTCCATGAACCGCATCACCTCGCCCCTGACCTGGACGTTGGCCGCGCTGATCGCCGGCGCCAGCTTTGCCGCCAGTGCCCAGACCGCCACCCCGCCGGAGCGCGGCGCCAGCACCCCGCACATCAAGCTGCGTCAGCAGCGCGAGGCCGCGCGGATCAACCAGGCCGCTTCGACCGGTGAACTGACCCAGCGCGAGACCAACCGCCTGGACAACCAGCAGCAGCACATCGACAACCTGGAAACCAAGGCCGCCGCCGATGGCAGCGTGACGACCCAGGAACGGGCCCGCGTGCGTGCCGCCGAGCGCCGCGCCAACCGCGACATCGCGCGCAAGGCCCACAACCAGCGGGCACCCTCCGCGGCGCAGTGAGCGTTGACCTTCGGTTGATGGGGGGCGCCCCGTGGGCTCAGTCGGCGTCGCGGGCCTGCCGCGACTGCAGCGCGCGCTGGTAGAGCGCATTGCGCGGCGCGCCGCTCAGCTCCGTGGCCAGCGCCACGGCCTGCTTGAGCGGCAGCTCGCGCAGCAGCACCTGCAGCGTGCGTTCGGCCTCGGCGGGCAGTCCGTCCTCGTCGTGGTTCACCGGTGCCGGGGCATGCAGCACCAGCGCAAACTCGCCGCGGCGCCGCTGCGCGTCGGCCGCGAACCAGGCTGGCAGCGCCTGGGCGGGCAGGGTCTCGATTTGTTCAAACTGCTTGGTCAGCTCGCGGCAGACCGTGACCGGCCGGTCCGGCGCGCAGGCCGCCAGCCGCTCAGCCAGGGCCTCGATGCGGTGCGGCGCTTCAAACAGCACCGTCGGCACCGTCTGGGCCAGCGCGGCCTGCAGGGCGGTCTCGCGTTCCTGTCCCTTGGCGGGCAGAAAGCCAGCGAAATGAAAGCCGGGACCGTTGTCGCCGGTGCAGCCGGCGGCACTCAGGGCGGTGACCACCGCGCTTGGGCCGGGCAGCGGCAGCACCCGGTGGCCTGCAGCGCGCACCTCCCGCACCAGCACCGCACCCGGATCGGACACGGCTGGTGTGCCCGCATCGCTCAGATAGGCCACCCGCTCGCCGCGGGCCAGGCGCTCCAGCACCTTGGCGGCGGCCGACTGCTCGTTGTGCTCATGCACCGCCACCAGCGGCTTGTCCAGGCCCAGGTGGCGCAGCAGGCCGGCGGTGACCCGTGTGTCCTCGCAGGCCACGGCATCGGCCAGGGCCAGGGCCTGCACGGCCCGCAGGCTGAAATCCGCCAGATTGCCGATGGGGCTGGCCACCACGTACAGCGTGGCGGCCGGATACTGCTGGCCGCCGGCCGCGAGGGCGGCAGCCTGCAACAGGGACAAGGAGGCGGAAGTGGCGCTCATGGGTCGTGCAATGCCAGGGAACAGCCCGGCGACTTCGCGCCCGGCGCGGGCGCTGGTCGGCGCGCAGGCCGAAGACCGGGCGCTGGCCTATCTGCAGGCCCAGGGCCTGCGCTTGGTACAGCGCAATTATCGGGTGGCCCGCGGGCCATCCCGGCGCGGGGGCGAGATCGACCTCATTCTGCGCGCGCCCGACGGCACCTTGGTCTTCGTCGAGGTCCGGGCCCGGCAGGATGGCGCCCATGGCGGCGCGGCTGCCAGCGTCACCCCGGCCAAGCAGCGCAGCCTGGTCTATGCGGCACAGCATTACCTGTTGCGGCTGTCCCGTCTGCCACCCTGCCGTTTCGACGTGGTGGCGGTGGATGGCGAGCAGCTCACCTGGCTGCCGGCGGCCTTCGAGGCCGCTTGAGGGCCGGGAACTTGTGGGCCCGCCGGCCGTCCCAGTACCGTGCACCGCCCGCGCTTATGATCGGCGCCCATGCTTGAAGCCCGTATCCAGCACCACTTCTTTGAAACGGCGGACCTGCTCTACCAGGTGGCCGAATCCCTGTCCCGACCCATTGCCGAAGCGGCGCAGGCCGCCGTCGGCTGCCTGACCGCCGGGGGCAAGCTGCTGGCCTGTGGCCAGGGCGGCGACGCGGATCTGGCCGCGGTGCTGTGCGGCGCGATGACCTTCCGTTTCGAGCGCGAGCGCCCACCACTGGCCGCGCTGGCGCTGGGCCCCGGTCTGGGCCGCCCGCTGGCCCCGCCGCCGGCACCAGGACATGGCGAGGACGCTTTGTCCGCGCAGCTGCGCGCCCTGGGTCAGCCCGGGGACCTGCTGGTCGTGTTCGCCGGTCTGCAGAGCGAAGACCCCGCCCTGCGCGCGGTCGTGCAGGCCGCCCACCAGCAGGAGATGAGCGTGGTGCTGTTCACCGGCGGAGACCCGGGCGCCTGGCCGGACCTGCTGGCCGAAACCGATGTCTGGGTGCCGGTGGCCACGGCCCGGCCGGCCCGGGTGCGCGAGCTGCATCTGCTGGCCGTGCATGCACTGTGCGACGCCATCGACATCCAGTTGCTGGGCGACGACGCATCGCCGGCCTGACACCCGAGGGGCCGTGCCGTGCTCCTCTTTCCCGAGAACGCATCCATGATCAAAGCAAGCCGAATCCTGACCCTGGCCAGCCTGCTGGCCGCCACCCAGCTCCTGTCCGCCTGCGCTCCGCTGCTGATCGGCGGTGCCGCGGTGGGGGGCGCACTGATGTACACCGACCGCCGCACCTCCGGTGCCCAGGTGGAAGACGAGGCCATCGAGACCAAGTCCTACAACCGCATCCGTGAGGCGGTGGGCGACCGCGGCCATGTCAACGTCACCAGCTACAACCGGGTGGTGCTGCTGACCGGTGAGCTGCCCACCAGCGCCGACCGGGAGGCCGTGGCCCGTGCCGTCTCTGGCGTGGAGAACCTGCGTTCGGTGGTCAACGAGACCGCGGTGATGCCCAACAGCTCGCTGGGCTCGCGGTCCAGCGACC
>JAYSCA010000440.1:0-3019 GCA_041915165.1 Ideonella sp. | reverse complement strand
TCGGCCGGGCCACGGCGCCCGCGCGTGACGCGGCCGTGCTGCGCAGCTGGCAGCGCTGCATCGAGCGCCACCGGCTGGACCCGGCCGCCACCTGCGAGGCCTACATCGTCCCCGACGGCCAGTTGCGCGCCCACTGCGAGGAATCCGAGCCGCTGATCCGCATCGCCCGCAGTGGGCTGGAGCGCCTGTACCAGCAGCTGGCCGGCCTGCAGTACGTGCTGCTGCTGGCCGACCGGCACGGCATCACGGTGGACTTTCTCGGCCATGACGGCGACGCCGCCGCGTTGCGCCAGGCTGGCCTCTACCTGGGCTCGGATTGGCGCGAGGACCGCGCCGGCACCTGTGCGGTCGGCGCCTGCCTGGAGGGGGGTGAGGCGCTGATCATTCACCAGAGCGACCACTTCGACTACACGCACACCCCGCTGTCCTGCACCGCCGCGCCCATCTACGACCACCGTGGCGAGCTGGCCGCGGTGCTGGACCTCTCGCTGCTGCGCTCACCCGAATCGCGCGCCAGCCAAAGCCTGGCCCTGCACCTGGTGACCGCCACGGCCCGCCGCATCGAGCTGGCGCATCTGATGGAGCGCTCGCGCAGCGACTGGGTGCTGCGTCTGTCCCGTTCACCCGACTTCCTGGATGTGGACCCGGATGCCGCGCTGACGCTGGATGGCGCGGGCCGCGTGCGCGGCATGACGCAGGCCGGTGCGCGCATCCTGGCCCAGGCCATCGGCCTGCCCTGGGCCGAGCGGCGCGACCTGCTGGGACTGCCGCTGGAACGTTTCTTCGCACTGGATGTGGATGGTCTGCCCAGCCTGCTGCGCCACCGCCTGGCCCAGGACCGCATCGTGCGCGCCCGGGACGGCAGCATTCTGTTCGCCCACGCGATCGAGCCGCAGCGCGGTGCGCCCCACGGCCTGCCGCCGCAGACCGAGACCCCGTCCGCTGTCGAGTCCGACATGCCGCCCGCGCTCAGTGCGCTTTCCGCGGGCGACCCGGTGATGGGCAGCTTGCTGCGCAAGGCCGCCCGGCTGGCGCCCCAGCGCCTGCCGGTGATGATCCAGGGCGAAACCGGGGCCGGCAAGGAGTACCTGGCGCGTGCGCTGCACACGGCCAGCGGCCGGCCGGGACCCTTCGTCGCGATCAACTGCGCGGCCATCCCGGAGACCCTGCTGGAAAGCGAACTCTTCGGCTACCTGCCGGGCACCTACACCGGCGGCGCCAGCCGCGGCAAGGCCGGCCTGGTGGAGGCCGCCCACCGCGGCACGCTGTTCCTGGACGAGATCGGCGACATGCCGCTGCACCTGCAGGCCAAGCTGCTGCGCGTGCTGTCCGAATCGGAGATCACCCCGCTGGGCGCGCGCCAGCCCAAGGCACTGGACCTGCGGGTGGTCTCGGCCACGCACCGGTCGCTGACCCAGCTGGTGGCGCAGGGGTTGTTCCGGCAGGACCTGCTGTTCCGGCTGAATGCGGCCCAGCTGAACCTGCCACCGCTGCGGCAGCGCCAAGACCTGGATGCCCTGATCGACCGGTTGGCCGAGGCCCAGCGCCCGCGGCTGCGCCCCACGCCAAGCGCACGGGCCCGGCTGCAGGCCCACGCCTGGCCCGGCAACCTGCGGGAGCTGCACAACGTGCTGAGCCATGCGGCGGCGCTGAGCGACGGCCCGTGGTTTGGGCCGGAACACCTGCCCGACGCCCTGACGACACCGGACACCCTCACCCTGCCGGATCGCGGCATCCCCGCCCTTCCCGCCACCCTGCCCCCGACCACGACGGACCGTGCAGAGACTCCCGAGGCCGCCTTGCAGCGGCTGCTCGGGCAGTGCCAGGGCAATGTGTCGGAGGTAGCCCGCCTGCTGGGCGTCAGCCGCTCCACCGTGCACCGGCGCATCCACCGGCTGGCCCTGGGCGAGCGGCGGGTGCGCTGGTCCGCCACGGACCCGCGGGACTGAACCGGCTCAGCGGCCGTCGAGGCGCGCCAGCCCGGCGGCCAGGTCGGCGATCAGGTCGTCCACCGATTCCAGCCCGATGCACAGGCGCACCAGCGTGCCGCGGTAAGGGCTGCCCAGCGTGCGCATGGCACAGCCCTGGTAGGGCACGGCCAGGCTCACCGGCCCACCCCAGCTCCAGCCGATGCGAAAGCGCTGCAGCCCATCGACGAAGCCGTCCACCTGCGCGGCGCTGAAACGCGGGTCCATCTCCAGCGTCAGCAGGCCGGCCGCGGCCCGGCACAGCGCCGCCCAGTGGGCATGGCCGGGCGAATCCGGCAGCGCCGGGTGCAGCACGCGTGTCACCTGCGGCTGGGCCTGCGCCCAGGCCGCGATGCATCGGGCCGCAGCGTCCTGCGCCGCATAGCGCAGCGGCATGCTGGGCAGGTTGCGCAGCACCAGCTCCACGTCGTTGGCGCCCACGCCCAGGCCCAGGCGGCTGTGCGTCCAAGCCAGCTTCTCGTACAGGGCCGTGTCGCGGCAGGCCACCGAGCCCATCAGCACGTCCCCGCCACCGGAGGGGTACTTGGTCAGGGCATGGATGGTGAGGTCCACCCCCAGGCCCTCGCCCAGCTCGAAAGCATCAAAGGCCAGGCCGGCGCCCCAGGTGTTGTCCAGGGCGATCACGGCCTGCGGTGCCTTCTCGCGCACCGTGCGCACCAGGGCCGGCAGGTCGGGGAACTCCAGCGTCACCGAGCCCGGGGCCTCCAGCCAGACCAGCTTGACCGTCTCGTCCAGCGCCTGGGCCAGGCTCTCGGGCTGCATCGCGTCGTACAGGCGGTGGCCGATGCCCCAGGCCGCCATCTCGTGGCGGGCGAAGTCCTTGCTGGGGTTGTAGACGTTGTCCGGCAGCAGCATCGTGTCGCCGGTCTTCAGCAGCGCCATGTCCACCACGGTGATGGCCGACAGACCGCTGGGCGCCAGCAGCACATGCTGGGCCCCTTCCAGCGTGGCCAGCCGGGCCTCCAGCGTGAAGGTGGTGGGCGTGCCGTGCAGGCCGTAGGTGTAGGCGCTCTTGTCCACCCACTGCCGCT
>JAYSCA010000439.1:0-3019 GCA_041915165.1 Ideonella sp. | reverse complement strand
TTCGCAGGCTGGCCGGTACCTGTCGAGTGCGGCACAGCAGGCGAGCCTTGAGCGCCGCGTCGCGGCTCGGGCTCCCGTCCGACTTGATCCCGACGGCCCACTGTGGCCGCTGATCACGCACCTACTGGGCTGGCTGTGGTCGCCCCAGCGGATTGCACGGACACTGCGGGACATGTGGCCCGGGGACTGTGACCCTGTCCCACTAAATCGAACCGTTCAGTAACAGAACGACCGGCATGATGAAGGCCCGTGACGGGCCAGGAGCATGTCGTGAGGAAGAGCAAGTTCACCGAGGACCAGATCGCGTTCGCACTGAAGCAGGCGGAACTGGACATCAGCGTCGAGAAGGTGTGCCGCAAGATGGGCATCAGCGACGCGACGTTCTACGTTTGGCGCAAGAAATACGGCGGCATCGGGCCGTCGGAATTGCGGCGGCTGCGCCAGCTTGAGGAGGAGAACCGCAAGCTCAAGCAGATCGTCGCCGACCTGAGCCTGGACAAGGCCATGCTGCAGGCGGTGGTCGCAAGTTGCGCATGCTCACGGTGGTGGACAGCTACACGCGTGACTGCCTGGCCATCGACGTCGGACAGAGCCTGGAGGGAGAAGACGTGGTCAACAGCCTGAATCGCATCTGTGCCGAGCGCGGCTCGCCCAAGACGATCAAGACGGACAACGGCAGCGAGTTCATCTCCAAGGCCATGGACCGCTGGGCCTATGAGCGACAGGTCGAACTTGACTTCAGCAGCCCCGGCAAGCCCACCGACAACGCCCGGGTGGAGAGCTTCAATGGCCGCCTGCGGCAGGAGTGCCTGAACACGCATTGGTTCTTGTCGCTGGACGACGCCAAGGCAAAGATCGCAGCCTGGCGCGCGGACTACAACGAAAATCGGGTACAGGGTCAATCAGCCAGGACATCACCGCCCAGCGGCGCGAGCAGCAGCGCCTGGCCCACCTGGCCGAGTGCGATCCGCTGACGGGCCTGTTCAAACGCGCTGGCCTGGACCAGCGCCTGGAAGACGAGCGTCTTCGCCCGAAGGGTGGCCGACAAGGTGCTGGCGACCGCGGGTGTCGGCGTGGTGGTGCAGCCGCCCGAGCAGGCCAGCCTGCGTGAACTGCTGTCCCTGGCCGACCTTCAGCTCTACCGCGCCAAGTCGGCCGGACGCGGTCAGTATGGCGCGGAATTCGACACGCCCGCCGACGTGTGAGCGTCGGCGTCGCGGGCCAGCCGGCGGTCGTGGAAGATGTAGCCCAGGCTGTTCATCAGCAGCTGAGCGGCCAGGATCGGGGTCATGCCCGTCGGGTCATAGGCGGGGGCCACCTCCACCAGGTCCATGCCGACGATGTTGCCGCCGCAGCGGCGTGACAGGGCCTCGATGATCTCCAGCACCTCGTAATACAGGAAGCCCCCGTGGCTGGGCGTGCCGGTGCCCGGCGCGATGGAAGGGTCGAAGCCGTCGATGTCGAGCGTCAGGTAGTAAGACACCCCAGTCGGGATCTTGGCCAGCACGCCTTCGGTGCCGATGCGGCGCACATCCCGCACCGACAGGATGGTGGAGCCGGCGGCGCGGGCCGCGTCGTAGTCGTCGCGGTTGGACGAGGAGACATTGCGGATGCCGATCTGGGTCATGCCGACCACGTGTTCCATCTCCGAGGCGCGGCGCAGCGGGCTGCCGTGGCCGTAGCGCACGCCGTGGCGTTCGTCGACGAAGTCCAGGTGGGCATCCACATGCAGGATGTGGATGGGCCCGCGGCCTTCGAAGGCGCGGATCACCGGGGCGTGGATGGAGTGGTCGCCACCCAGCACCAGCGGGAAGGCGCCGCGTTCCAGCAGCTTGCGCACCGCGGTTTCGATGTTGGCATTGCTGGCCTCCTGCTGGGTGTGGACGATGTCGGCGTCACCCACATCCACGATGCGAACCTCTTCGGGTGTGAGGTACATGGTGTCGCGCTCGAAGTCGTAGGCACCGGCATGGCCGAAGGAGAACAGCGTGGAGGCCTCGCGGATGCTGCGCGGCCCGAAGCGCGCGCCCGAGCGCCACTGGGTGCCCATGTCGTTGGGCGCGCCCAGCACGGCCACGTCGGCGTCGAGCTGGTCCCAGTCGGTGCAGATGGGGGACTTGGCGAAGGTGCAGTGGCCGACGAAGGGCAGGTTCAGGCGACCGGTGTCGTAGCTGTTGGTACTCACGAGAAGGCTTTCGGAAGTGGGGAATGACGGCCCGTGAAGGGGCCGCGAGATCGCGTGGGATCAGTAGGTGGCGGGGGTGTTGACCCACAGCACCCGCGCGGCCGTCTTGCCGGGGTTGCGGTAGCTGTGGGGGGTGTCGCTGGCGAAATAGAAGCTGTCACCGGCTTCCAGCAGGTGGGGGGTGTCGTGAAGGACCAGCTCCAGCTGGCCTTCGAGCACGAAGCCGAACTCCTCGCCGACGTGGCTGATGGGCTCCTCGCTGTGGGCCCCCGGCTCGATGACGTGGATGTCGCCCTGCAGCAGCTGGCCGCGGCGCGGCACGATCAGGCGCTCCAGGTGGATCGTCGATTTCTTGCGGCCACCGCCCAGGTTCACCACCGGCCGCTCGGCGGCCTTGAGCACCGGGGAGGGCTCGATGTCTTCCGTGGCGGTCAGCTCGGAGATGTTGGTCTGCAGGGCCTGGGCCAGCCGGTGCAGCACGCTGAAGGAGGGCGAAGCCTGGGCCCGCTCGACCTTGGACAGCATGCTCTCGGAGCAGCCGCTTTTCTCGGCCAGTTCACGCAGCGTCAGGCCGTGCAGGGTACGGGCGTGTTTGATGCGCCGGCCCACCTGAGCCAGCGGCAGGCTGTTTTCCATGGGGGGCGCGGAAGGTCCGGGCGACGGAGGCAGGGTCTTGGACATGGCGAGCGGTTCAGACGGGAAAGGAGGGGGCGGCCGTGTGGCCGGTGACGGCGGCCAGGCTGCGGCGGCGCCAGGGCGTGAGGAAGTCCTGCAGGCGCGGGTGTTCGGGCTGGATCAGGGTGCGCTCGGGCGGGCCCTCCACCGCGATGCGGC
>JAYSCA010000438.1:0-3021 GCA_041915165.1 Ideonella sp. | reverse complement strand
CTGTCTCAGGACCCCACACCATGACGCAATCCCGTCGCAAGTTCCTCCGCTCGCTGGCTGGCACCGCCGGTGCCGCCACCGCGTTCTCCGCCTTCCCCCCGGCCATCCAACGTGCGCTGGCCATCCCAGCCAACCAGCGCACCGGCACCATCCAGGACGTCGAGCACATCGTCATCCTGATGCAGGAAAACCGCTCCTTCGACCACTATTTCGGTGGCCTGAACGGCGTGCGCGGCTTCGCCGACCCCTTCCCCATTCCCGTGCCCGACAGCGGCGACATCGCCGGCAAGACGGTCTGGTCACAGCCCAATGCCAGCGCCACGGCCGCCCCTTCGGTCATCGCGCCCTTCCACATCAACACGGTTCAGACCTTCGAGTACATGCGCGTCAGCGGCACGCCGCACAGCTGGTCTGACGCCCAGAAGGCCTGGGACCACGGCCGCATGAGCCAGTGGACCACCTACAAGAACAACCACTCGATGGCCTATTTCGGCGCGAAGGACATGCCCTTCCAGTACGCGCTGGCCAATGCCTTCACGATCTGCGACGCCTACCACTGCGCTTCGCAGACGGGCACCAACACCAACCGTCTGTTCCAGTGGACCGGCACCAACGACGGCCTGGGCAAGGGCAACGGGCCGGCCACCTACAACGACTACGACTGGTTCGATGCCGACAACGGTGACGGCGGCTACACCTGGACCACCTACCCCGAGCGTCTCGAGGCGGCCGGCATCAGCTGGCAGGTCTACGAGAACATGGACGACAACTTCACCGACAACCCACTGGCGGGCTTCCACAGCTTCCGCGACGCCTGGTTCCAGCGCCCGGGCTACTCCGAGGCGCTGCGCCAGCGGGGTGTCAGCACCCGCGATCTGGACCAGCTCAAGGCGGATGTGCTGAGCGGCAACCTGCCGCAAGTGAGCTTCATCGTCGCCACCGCCGAAGGCTCGGAGCACCCCGGCCCCTCCAGCCCCGCCCAGGGCGCGGAATACACCGCCCAGGTGCTGGATGCGCTGACGGCCAACCCGGACGTCTGGAGCAAGACCGTCCTGATTCTGAACTTCGACGAGAACGACGGCTTCTTCGACCACGTGCCGCCCCCGGCCCCGCCGTCTTACGTGAGCTGGAACGCCGACCCGGCCCAGGCCGTGCTGGCCGGCGCCAGCACCGTGGACACCACGGCCGAGTACCACGAGATCCTGGTCAGCTACCACAACACGCCCAGCGAGGCCGAGCTGCTGCACCGCCCCTATGGTCTGGGCCCGCGCGTGCCGATGTACGTCATCTCGCCGTGGAGCAAGGGCGGCTGGGTCAACTCGCAGGTGTTCGACCACACCTCGGTGCTGCAGTTCATCGAGAAGCGCTTTGGCGTGAAGGAGACCAACATCTCCGCCTGGCGCCGCGCCGTGTGTGGTGACCTCACCAGCGCGCTGAACTTCGCCAACCCGAACGACGACAGCTTCCTGGCCAGCCTGCCGGACACCACCGCGCTGGCGGCCAAGGCCCGCGCCCTGCCGGGCCGCACCACGCCGCTGCCGCCCAGCGATGCGCAGATGCCCCAGCAGGCCCAAGGCGTGCGTCCCTCGCGGGCCCTGCCCTACGAGCTGCACGTCCAGGCCAAGGTGACGCCGGCCGACCAGCGCGTGACGCTGGACTTCGCCAACACCGGCAGCGCCGCCGCGGTCTTCCATGTCTACGACCGCCTGCACCTGGATGCCCAGCCCCGCCGCTACACGGTGGAAGCCGGCAAGCAGCTGGAAGGCGTCTGGAACGTGGCCGCCGACAAGGGCGCCTACGACCTGTGGGTGCTGGGCCCGAATGGCTTCCACCGCCATTTCACCGGCAACGCCACGGCGATCGCCAACGCCAGCCAGCCCAACCCCGAGCTCAAGACCTGCTACGACGTGGCCAATGGTGACCTGCAGCTGACCCTGCACAACACCGGCACCGCGGCCTGCACCTTCCAGATCACGGCCAACGCCTACCTGAGCACCAGCGCCAAGAAGCGCACGCTGCAGCCGGGCGCGACCGAGACCCTGATCTGGGGCCTGAAGGACAGCGGCCACTGGTACGACTTCAGCGTCACCGTGGACGGGCTGAGCGGCTACAGCCGCCGCGTGGCGGGCCGTGTCGAGACCGGCAAGGACTCGATCAGCGACCCGGCCATGCACGGCACGGCCGTGGCCGACCAGCTGAAGCTGGGCTGACCAGCCCCCAGGCGGGCCCGCGCGCCGCGCCGGCCCGCCATCCTGCGGCATCATCGCGCCCATGCTGCAAGAGGAACGCCACCAGCGCATCCGCGCCCTGCTGGCCAACGCCGAGTTGGTGACCACGGAGCGGATCGCGCTGGATCTTGGGGTCTCACGGGAGACCGTGCGACGTGATGTCGTGGCCCTGGAAGCGCTCGGCGCGCTGCGCCGCGTGCATGGCGGGGTGCAACGCACCGCCGCCCTGCCAGAGCCGCCGCTGCAGCAGCGGGCCCGCGCCCACCTGCTGGAAAAGCGGAGCATCGTGCGGGCCGCGGCCCGGCTGCTGCAGCCGGGGCAGACGGTCTTCATCGATGCCGGCAGCACCGTCTCGCTGCTGGCCGATGAGCTGGCCTCGCTGCGCGGGCTGACGGTGATCACCAACTCGCTCGATGTGGCCCAGAAACTGGTGGCTGACGACACGGCTGCCCAATGCCGCCACACGGTTCGCCTGCTGGGCGGACAACCCCGCGCCACCACCGGCGCCACCTATGGGGACGAGACCGTCGCCGCCATCCTGAGCCGGCGCGCTGACTGGGCCATGCTCTCT
Source organism: Ideonella sp. (assembly GCA_041915165.1). Lineage (GTDB taxonomy): Bacteria > Pseudomonadota > Gammaproteobacteria > Burkholderiales > Burkholderiaceae_C > Ideonella. The sequence goes on along the minus strand of JAYSCA010000438.1, from coordinate 222 downwards.
CCCGTCGGGATCAGCGCGGAGCTGGGCGCCAGCAGCTACGAGCTGCACGAAGCCGAGGTCGCCCGGGCCATGACCCGCCAGGCCGATCGCACGGTGATCCTGGCCGATCACAGCAAGCTGGGCCAAAGCAGCCGGGTGAGCTTCTGCCCGCTGGCGCGCATCGACCGGCTCATCACCGACACCCGGGCGGCCAAGGCCCCCGGTCATGCCGAGCTGGCGAGG
>JAYSCA010000437.1:0-3022 GCA_041915165.1 Ideonella sp. | reverse complement strand
CCGAGAACTTCACGAAGTCCTGGGCCAGCGGGTCGGTGTGGGTGGTGTTCGTCATGGAAGGGACTTCAATGGGATTCAGACTGGTCACGCTCAACCTGAACGGCATCCGTTCGGCGGCCAGCAAGGGCTTCATGCCTTGGACGGAGAGTATCGCGCCCGATTGTATGGGGGTGCAGGAAGTCAAGGCCCAGGCGCCCGACGTGGAAGGGAAATACGACACCGTGGCCGGGATGGCGGGGCACTTCCACTATGCCGAGAAAAAAGGCTACTCCGGGGTTGGCCTGTACACCCGCCACGAACCCAGCGATGTGATCGTCGGCCTGGGCGAGCCCGAGTTTGACGCCGAGGGCCGCTACGTCGAGTTGCGCTTTGACAAGCCGGGACGCCAGCTCAGTCTGATCAGTTGCTACTTCCCCAGCGGTTCTTCGGGTGAAGAGCGCCAGCAGGCCAAGTTCCGCTTTCTGGACATCGTTTACCCGCATCTGCAGGCGCTCAAGGGCACGCGGGAGTTCATCCTGGTGGGTGACGTGAACATCGCCCACCAAGCGATTGACCTGAAGAACTGGAAGGGCAACCAGAAGAACAGCGGCTTCCTGCCCGAGGAGCGGGCCTGGATGACCCGGCTGCTGGACGAGGCTGGTCTGGTGGACGTCTACCGTCGCCTGCACCCGGAGACCACCGGCGAGGCCTACACCTGGTGGAGCAACCGGGGCCAGGCCTGGGCGAAGAACGTGGGCTGGCGGCTGGACTACCACCTGGCCACGCCGGCCCTGGCCGAGCAGGCCCGCCAGGCGGCCATCTACAAGGACCAGCGCTTCTCCGACCACGCGCCGTTGACCATCGATTACGACTTTTCGCTCTGACCCGGCTCAGGTGGATGCCGGCAGCGCCCGTTCCAGCAGCGCGTCCACGTCCAGCGCCGCCGGGTCCAGCGCGCCGAAGATGCCGGCCGTGTCGGGCCCGAAGCGGGTGGCGATGAAGCCCTCGGCCACCGCCGCCGGCGCGTGGCGGCGCAGCAGCACCGCCTGGGCCAGCCGCACCAGACGCTGGGCCAACTGTCGGGCCTGACCCTCCGCCCGGGCCGGGTCCTGCTGGTCCTGCCAGACGGGTGCCAGCGCGGCCAGCGCGGTGCGCAACCGGGGCTCGTCGCCGCAGCCCTCGGCCAGGTCGTCCCACAGCCGCTGGGCCGCCTCGCGCTCGCGGCCCAGGGCCCGCAGCAGGTCCAGGGCCATCACATTGCCCGAGCCCTCCCACACCGAGTTGACGGGCGCCTCGCGGTACAGCCGGGCCAGGCTGCTCTCCTCCACATAGCCGTTGCCGCCCAGCACCTCCAGCGCCTCGCCGGCCTGGGCCACCGCGCGCTTGCACACCCACAGCTTGGCGGCCGGCGTCATCAGCCGCTGCCAGGCCTGGGCCAGCGGGTCGGGCGCGGGGCCGTCCGCATCCTCGAAGGCCTGGGCCAGGTGCAGGGCCAGCACCAGCGCGGCCTCGCTCTCCAGCGCCAGGTCGGCCAGCACGCTGCGCATCAGCGGCTGTTGGGCCAGCGGCCGGCCGAAGGCCTGACGCTGGCGCGCATAGGCCAGGGCCTGCACCAGGCCGGCGCGCATCAGCGCGGTGCTGCCCAGCACGCAGTTCAGCCGGGTGTGGGTGGCCATCTCCAGGATGGTGGGGATGCCACGGCCAGGTTCGCCCACCCGCAGGCCCCAGGCGTCCTCGAACTCCACCTCGCCGCTGGCGTTGCTGCGGTTGCCCAGCTTGTCCTTCAGGCGCTGGATGCGCACCGCGTTGCGCTGGCCGTCGGGCCGCCAGCGCGGCACCAGGTAGCAGGACAGACCGCCCTCGGCCGCGCGCGCCACCACCAGGTGGGCGTCGCTGCTGGGGGCCGAGTAGAACCACTTGTGGCCGCGCAGCAGGGCCTCGGCGCTGTCCGGGCCGCCGATGGGCGTGGCGGTGGTGGTGTTGGACCGCACGTCCGAGCCGCCCTGTTTCTCGGTCATGCCCATGCCCAGCCAGATCGACGGCTTGGCGTCGATCGGCCGGTCACTCGGGTCGTGCCGCGCATCCAGCAGGCGCTCGCCCAGCCAGGCCCACAGCGCCGGGTCGCGCCGCAGCACGGGGATGGCGGCCTGCGTCATGGTGGCCGGGCACAGGGTGCCGGCTTCCACCTGGCCGTGCAGCAGCATGCCGGCCGCGGCGGCGGCCCAGCGGCCCGGGCTGCGGTCGGCAAAGGGCCGGGCCATCCAGCCCTGGCCGCGCAGCAGGGTCAGCAGGGCATGCCAGTCGGGATGAAAGTGCACGGCGTCGAGGCGCCGGCCGCGGGCGTCGAAGCGCTGCAGCACCGGGGCGGCGGCGTTGGCCTGGGCGGCCTGCGCAAAGGTCTCGCCGCGGCCCAGGGCGGTGCCGTAGGCGTGCAGGCTGGGCAGGGCCCAGTCGGCGCCCAGGCGTTGCAGGTGCTGTTGCAGCGCTGGGTCGATGGCCAGCAGGTCCACGTCGCGCAGCTCATCGACCTGGTTCGTGACGGTGTGGGTGTTCCAGTCCATGGGGGCCTCCCGGGGCGAAGGCCATCAGGCCACACCGGCGGCGCCCGGGGTATCGACACAAGTCCCGATGGGCGGCGGGGCGCGCGGGCGTTCAGGCCGTGGGCAGCAGGGCCTGCGCCAGGGCTTCGAAGGCCTGGGCCACCGGGCTGGGGCGCGGGCGGTCGTGCGCCAGCACGATGCCCAGCGTGGGCAGGAGCGGCAGGCCGGCCTCGTCGCCCAGGATGCTCAGGTCGCTGGGCACGGCCGTCTGGGTCAGCACGCTGAGGGCCTGGCCCGAGCGCACGACGGCCAGCAGGCCGGCCAGACTGCTGCTGGCGTAGGCCAGGCGGTGGCGCCGGCCCGCCTGGTTCAGGGCGGCCAGCGCGGCCTGGTGGTCCTCGGTCTCGGGGCCGGAGAGCGCCAGCGGCAGCGGGTCAGCCTGCAGGGCCTCGCCGCCGGGGGCGCCGACCCAGACCAGGGGTTCGGTGCGCAGCACGCCGTGC
>JAYSCA010000436.1:0-3037 GCA_041915165.1 Ideonella sp. | reverse complement strand
TTCGGCGTCACGCGCGACGATCCAGTGCTTGCCCAGCTGCACGTCCACCACGTCGCCGTCTTCCAGAAAGACGATCTGGTCGGTCACGCCGGCCAGGGCCATCGCGTCGGACGCCAGGTAGTTGGCCCCGCCCGAGGCGGCATCGCCCACGCCCAGGATCAGCGGCGAGCCTTCGCGCGCGCCCACCACGCGCTGCGGCTCGTCACGGCAGAACACGGCGATGGCGTAGGCACCCTTCAGGCGCTTGACGGTTTGCTGCACGGTCTCGAAGAGGTCGCCGTCGTACAGGTGGTGCACCAGGTGGGCGATCACTTCGGTGTCGGTCTGGCTCTCGAAGACATAGCCCTTGGCCTGCAGCTCGGCGCGCAGCTCTTCGTAGTTCTCGATGATGCCGTTGTGCACCAGAGCGATCTTGTCGCCCGAGAAGTGCGGGTGGGCATTGGCCACGGCCGGGGCGCCGTGGGTGGCCCAGCGGGTGTGGGCGATGCCGATCAGGCCCTGCACGCCGTCCTGGTCGATGTGCTCGCGCAGCTCGGCCACGCGGGCGGTGGAGCGGCTGCGGCGCAGCGCGCCGTCCTGGATGACGGCCACGCCGCAGGAGTCATAGCCGCGGTATTCCAGCCGCTGCAGGCCCTGGACCAGGATGGGAACCACATTGGCCGTGCTGACGGCGCCGACGATGCCACACATGAATGAATCGCTCGCTTGAAAGAGGGACCGGAAGGTCGATGGACGGCATCGTAGAGCGGCCGCAAGCAAAGATGCTTTCATGTTGAAAGCTGTTTTGATGGAAAATTTCTGAAAATCACCATCAAAAAACTTTCTTTCATTTGAAAGTATTCAATGGAATTTTCCATCACGCTGGACGCCACCGACTGGCGGCTGCTGGACCTGCTGCAGGCCGACGCCAGCCTGACCAACTATGCGCTGGCCCAGGCGGCGCATGTGTCGCCCGCCACCGCGCTGCGCCGGGTGCGCCGCCTGCGCGAAGCCGGCGTGATCGAGCGCTTCACCGCCCTGCTGGGGGCGCCGCTGGCCGGTCAGGGGCTGCAGGTGCTGTGCGAGGTCACGCTGGACCGGCAAGGCGCCGAGCTGCTGGACGACTTTGAGGCCCGCGCGGTGGACGAGCCGCTGGTGCAGCAGTGCTGGCGGGTGTCGCCAGGGCCGGATTTCATGCTGGTGGTCTGGGCGCCGGACATGCCCACCTTCCAGGCCCTGACCCAGCGCCTGTTCACGCAGGATGCGAACGTGCGCAATGTGAAGAGCTTCTTTGCCCTCAAGCGGGCCAAGTTCGACCCGCGGGTGCCAGTGGAAACACTGGCCGACCGCGCCGATCAGGACACGCGGCGGTAGCCGCCGACCACGCCACGGGGCGACAGCGCCCACTGCCAGAGCTGGATGTCGCGCGCGCGGAAGGCGCCGGCGCAGCACAGCAGGTAATAGCGCCAGCGGCGGTAGAAGCGCTCCCCCAGCTCGGCCGCGAAGCGCGGCCAGGCGGCCTCGAAGTTGCGGTGCCAGGCCATCAGCGTGTGGTCGTAATCGGCGCCGAAGTTGTGCAGGTCTTCCACCACGAAGTGCGGCTCCATCGCCTTGCCCAGGCGGGCGATGCTGGGCAGCTCGCCATTCGGAAAGACATAGCGGTCGATCCAGGGGTCGGTGCCGTCGGCCGTGTCGTTGCGGCCGATGGTGTGCAGCAGGAACAGGCCGTCCTCGGCCAGACAGCGCCGGGCCACGGCCATGTAGTCGCCGTAGTTTTTGTGGCCCACATGCTCGAACATGCCCAGGCTGACGACGCGGTCGAAACGCTCGTCAAGCTCACGGTAGTCCTGCAGGCGGAATTCCACCGGCAGATGGGCGTAGCGCTGGCGGCCGTAGCCGGCCTGCTGCTCGGAGATGGTGACGCCCACGCACTGCACGCCATAACGCTCGGCGGCAAAGCCCATGAAGCTGCCCCAGCCGCAGCCGATGTCCAGCACCCGCATGCCCGGCCGCAGGCCCAGCTTGCGGCAGACCAGGTCCAGCTTGGCCTCCTGGGCCTGGTCCAGCGTGGCCGTGCCCGCCGACGCTTCAGCCCCCTGCCAGTAGGCGCAGGTGTAGGTCATGCGGCCGTCCAGCATGGCGCGGTAGAAATCGTTGCCCAGGTCGTAGTGCTCGCGGCCCACCTGCCAGGCCCGGCGCGGGTTCTGCAGGTTGAACAGCTTGGCCCGCAGCACATGCCAGGCCAGCGACAGGCTGTGCACCTGCTCGCCCAGGCGGGCGCGGATCAGGCGGGTGAACAGCTCATCCAGCCGCTCGCAGTGCCATTCGCCGTCCATGTAGGACTCGCCCAGCGCCAGCGAACCGCCCGCCAGCACCCGCTCGGGCATCTCGGGGTGCAGCACGCGGATGTCCCAGGGACGATCCCCGTCCAGCTGCACATCGGCCAAGCCCAGCCACTGGCCCAGGGCCTCACGGGCCGATGACTGCCCCTTCTGGCGCCCACCGGACGCCGCCTCGGTGAAAACCTCGCTCATGCACAAACCCTGTCAAATCGGGAGTACCGATGCGGGATGGCTGCCGCATCACAGCACGGATCAATGTGCATCGATCCCTGCCTGTGTGCAAATGCAAAGTACCTCTCCCCTCCATAGAACGTGGCTATGAATTGGGGGGATCTGTCAGTGTTTTCTGAACCGATGTCAGCCGTTCAGCCCTGCTTGAGGATGGCCAGGCCCTTGAGGTATTCCCCTTCCGGGAAGCACAGCGTGGTCGGGTGGTCGGGTGCGGCCTCCAGCCGCTGCAGCAGGTAGCCGTCCACCTGGGCGTCCAAGCCGGCACCGGCCACGATCTTGTGGAACAGCTCGGCCCCGATGCCACCGGAGCAGCTGAAGGTCAGCAGCAGGCCACCGGGCTTGAGCAGCTTCAGGCCCAGGCGGTTGATGTCCTTGTAGGCGCGGCTGGCGCGGTCGGCATGGGCCGCGCTGGGGGCGAACTTGGGCGGGTCCAGCACGATGGCGTCGAACTGGCGGCCGTCCTTGAGCATCTGGCGCAGGGTGCC
>JAYSCA010000435.1:0-3042 GCA_041915165.1 Ideonella sp. | reverse complement strand
CTCTCTGCGCTTTGGTGGAGGAGGTTGGATTCGAACCAACGTAGGCGTAAGCCAACAGATTTACAGTCTGCCCCCTTTAGCCACTCGGGCACCCCTCCGTAGCAGCAGAGCCACGCACTATAGCACAGCCTTTTTCGAAATGGCTACTGTGCGCATGCAATCTTTTGGAATTTCAGTCCGCACCGCCCTCCGGCAGGCGCCAGTCCAGCCCCGGCACCGCGGCGCAGACCGCTGAAAAGTGGCCACAGCCGATGAAGGGCACCGGCGGACGGCGAGCCGACAACGGCGACGGATGGTTGGCCTGCAGCAGCAGGTGCCGGCTCGGCGCCACCGACTCGATCAGCGCCGCCTTGGCCTGGGCATGGGCGCCCCAGAGCAGGAAGACGATGCGCTGCGGCTGCCCCGCCACCTCGGCGATCAAGGCATCGGTCAGACGCTCCCAGCCCTTGCGCGCATGGGAGGCTGGCTGGCCGTCCTCGACCGTCAGCACGGTGTTGAGCAGCAGCACGCCCTGCCGGGCCCAGGCGGCCAGATGCCCGTGGGCCGGCACGGGCAGACCCAGGTCCCGCTGTTGCTCGGCATAGATGTTGCGCAGGCTGGGCGGCACCCGCACCCCCGGTGGCACCGAGAAGGCCAGCCCTTCGGCCTGCCCCGGCCCGTGGTACGGGTCCTGGCCCAGGATGACCACCCGCACCGCGGCCAGCGGCGTCAGCGCCAGCGCGCGCAGCGGCCAGGCCGGGTAAAGGGTGGCACCCGCGGCCAGCCGCGTCGCCAGATGGCTCAGCAAGGCCTGCCCTTCCGGGCTGTCGCGCCAGCGCTGGACGGCCGGCTGCCAATCCGGCGCCGTGGCGGCCAGCCAGACCGGCGCCGGCTGCGTCAGGCGGTTGTCGGGCAACGGCAGGCCGGCGGCTGGCCCCGGGTGGCTTGCGCGGGCCACCGGCTCAGCCAAACAAGGTCTGCAGCGCCACGCCGGGATCGGGCGCCCGCATGAAGGCCTCCCCCACCAGGAAGGCGTTGACATGGTGGGCCCGCATGCGCTGCACGTCGGCCGGCGACAGGATGCCCGACTCGGTGACCAGCAGCCGATCCGCCGGCACCCGCGGCAGCAGGCCCAGCGTGTTCTCCAACGACACCTCGAAGGTGCGCAGGTTGCGGTTGTTGATGCCCAGCAAGGGGGTCTTCAGGCGCAGGGCCCGGTCGAGCTCGGCGCGGTCATGCACCTCGACCAGCACATCCATGCCCAGGCCCATCGCGGTGGCCTCTAGGTCGGCCATCTGGGCGTCGTCCAGGCAGGCGGCGATCAGCAGGATGCAGTCGGCCCCGATCGCGCGGGCCTCGACCACCTGGTAGGCGTCGACCATGAAGTCCTTGCGCAGCACCGGCAGCGCGCAGGCGGCGCGCGCCTGCTGCAGGTAATCCACATGGCCCTGAAAGAAGCGCTCATCGGTCAGCACACTCAGGCAGGCCGCGCCATGGGCGGCGTAGCTGGCGGCGATCTCGGCCGGCGCAAAAGCCTCCCGCAGCACGCCCTTGCTGGGGCTGGCCTTCTTGACCTCGGCGATCACGGCCGGCAGGCCGGCGGCCACCTTGGCCCGCAGCGCCGCGGCAAAACCCCGGGTGTCCTGCCGGGCCTCGGCCTGGCGGCGCAGCTCGGCCAGCGGCCGGGCGGCTCGGGCGGCCGCCACCTCTTCATGCTTGACGGCAACAATGCGCTGCAGCACGTCCGGCGTGTCCTGCGACATCAGGCAGCCCCCTTCAGACGGTTGCTGACCGAAACGAACTGGCTCAGCTTGGCCAGCGCCGCACCGGAGGCCACCGCCTCGCGCGCGCGCTTGACACCGTCGGCCACGCTACTGGCCACGCCCGCGCAGTAGAGCGCTGCGCCGGCATTGAGCAGCACGATGTCGCGCACCGGACCGTCCTCATTGGCCAGCGCGCGCTGGATGCACTGCACCGATTCGTCCCGATTGGCCACCTTCAGCACACGGCTGTCGTAGACCGGCAGGCCGAAGTCGCTCGGGTGGATGCGGTACTCGCGGATCTCGCCGTCCTTGAGCTCGCCCACCAGGGTCTCGCCCGAGAGCGAGATCTCGTCCATGCCGTTCATGCCGTACACCACCATGGCGTGCTCGGCGCCCAGGCGCTGCAGCACGCGCACCAGGATGCCCACCAGGTCCGGGTGGAACACCCCCAGCAAGGTGTTGGGGGCGCCCGCCGGGTTGGTCAGCGGCCCCAGGATGTTGAAGATGGTGCGCACGCCCAGTTCCTTGCGCACCGGCGCCGCGTGCTTCATCGAGGCATGGTGGTTGGGGGCGTACATGAAGGCGATGCCGCATTCGGTCAGGCATTCGGCGACCTGGGCCGGGTTCAGCGACAGGTTGCCGCCCAGCGCCTCGATCACGTCGGCGCTGCCGCTGGTGGAGGACACGCTGCGCCCCCCGTGCTTGGCCACGCGGGCCCCGGCTGCCGCCGCGACAAAGGTGGAGGCCGTCGAGATGTTGAAGGTGTGCGCGCCATCGCCGCCGGTGCCGACGATGTCCAGCAGGTTCTGGCGGTCGGCCACCGGCACCGGGGTGGCGAATTCGCGCATCACCTCGGCCGCGGCGGCGATCTCGCCCACCGTTTCCTTCTTGACCCGCAGGCCGATGGCCAGCGCGGCGATCATCACCGGGGACATCTCGCCGGTCATGATGCGCCGCATCAGGGCCAGCATCTCGTCGTGGAAGATCTCGCGGTGCTCGATGACGCGGGTCAGCGCGTCGGTGTTGCTGATGCTCATGGTGTCAGATTCCGAAAACGATCAGTAAGGGGCCTGGGCGGTGGCGGCGCGGGCATGGGCGCCCACCGGCAGCGCGAAGAACTCACGCACCGCCTCCAGCGTGCGGTCGATGCCGGCCTCGTCCACGTCCAGGTGGGTGACGAAGCGCAGTCCCAGCAGCCCGGTGGCCAGGATGCCGCGGGCGGCCAGGTGCTCCAGCAGCACCGGGCCGCGGCCTTCGGCCCCATCCACAAAAACGATGGTGGGGGCGGCGCTGCGCAGCG
>JAYSCA010000434.1:0-3042 GCA_041915165.1 Ideonella sp. | reverse complement strand
CCCTGCTGCTGCTCACCCTGGTGCTGTGGCAGGCCCTCTGCTCGGCCTTCAACGTCAGCGAATTCGTCTTCCCCAGCCCGCTGCGGGTCTGGGAACAGATCGTCGAGTACCGCGACGTGATCCTGGGCCACGCCTGGCGCACCTTCTGGGTGACGATGGCGGGCTTCGGCATCGCCATCGTGGTCGGCGTGCTGCTGGGCTTCCTGATCGGCAGCTCGCGCCTGGCCTATGCCGCGATCTACCCGCTGATGACCGGCTTCAACGCCCTGCCCAAGGCGGCCTTCGTGCCCATCCTGGTGGTGTGGTTCGGCATCGGCGTCGGCCCGGCGGTGCTGACCGCCTTCCTGATCTCCTTCTTCCCGATCACCGTCAACATCGCCACCGGCCTGGCGACGCTGGAGCCGGAGCTGGAGGATGTGCTGCGGGTGCTGGGCGCCAAGCGCTGGGACGTGCTGATGAAGGTCGGCCTGCCGCGCTCCATGCCCTACTTCTTCGGTTCGCTGAAGGTGGCGATCACGCTGGCCTTCGTCGGCACCACGGTGTCGGAGATGACGGCCTCCAACGAGGGCATCGGCTACCTGCTGGTGAGCGCCGGCAGCGCGATGCAGATGGGCCTGGCCTTCGCGGGTCTGGTCGTCGTCGGCGCGATGGCGATGGTGATGTACGAGTTCTTCTCCTGGGTCGAGAAGCGCACCACCGGCTGGGCCCACCGCGGCTCGCAGGCCTCCTGATCTCACGGCCTTGCGTACACTGGGCGGCTTTCCGGTGGCCGGAGCCGCCCTTTTTCTTTGCTGTTGAACCGCCATGGGCTGGCACGGCCACCTGCACCTGAACTACACCCGCGACGGTGAGCGCACCATCGCGCTGGACCGCCACGACGGCCCGCTGCGCGTGCTGCAACGCCTCTACCCCGAGGGCGACGCGGTCTGCCACCATGTGCTGGTGCACCCGCCAGGGGGCATCGTCGGCGGTGACGTGCTGGACATCACGGTCGAGCAGGCCGCCGGCACCCATGCCCTGATCACCACCCCCAGCGCCACCCGCTTCTACCGCAGCGCGGGCGAGGTGGCCCGCCAGACCCTGGTGGCCCGGCTGGCCGACGGCGCCCGGCTGGAATGGCTGCCGCTGGAGACCATCGCCTACCGCGGCTGCCGGGCCGAGAACCAGCTGCGCTTCGAACTGGCTCCCGGCGCCCAGATGCTGGGCTGGGAGATGCTGGCCCTGGGCCTGCCCGCCGCCGGCGAGGCCTTCAGCCATGGCCACATCACCCAGCACCTGGAGCTGCCCGGCGTGTGGCTGGAACATGGCCGGCTGGACGCCAGCGACCACCGGCTGCTGGATGCCCCGCTGGGCCTGGACGGCCAGCGCGTGCTGGGCACGCTCTGGGCGGCCGCCGGACAGGAGCTGGACACGGCCCTGCGCCAGGCGCTGCTGGACGCCGCCCGCGAGGAAATGGCCGCCGACGGCCTGGCCGCCCGGGCGGGTGCCACTGCGCCGGATGCCCGCGTGGTCGTCTGCCGGGCCCTGGCCCCGCGGGTGGAACCGCTGTTCGGGCTGTGGCGACGCATCCGGGCGCGTTGGCGCGCCCTGCTGTGGCAGCGCGAAGAAGCGCCGCCGCGCATCTGGCGCATGTGAAGCCCGCGCGGGCTTCTGCGCGGATTGGCCCGGTTCTACGGCGCTTTTGGGTCCTTGGGCCCTCAAACAAGCCCTAGAGAATGTGCAGGCCGTCACGCTGTCCGTGAATGGCGCAGGGCACGCAGTTCGCCCGGCTTCGCAGGCCCGGTCCGATGACGGATCGGCGCCGATCCTCCACCTGCCTGTCGAGCTGCCGCCATGAATGCGTCCGCACGTCTGTTCGCCCCGGCCCAACGGGTGCTGCAACACCTCCGCCTGTCCACCCAACTGATCCTGATCGCCGCCTTGATGGCGGTGCCACTGCTTGCGCTCACGGCCCGCACGCTGCGGGACAGCCAGGCCCAGTCCCAGATGACCCGCAACGAGCTGGCGGGAGCGCATGCGGTGTCCGCTCTGCTGGACGTGGCCATCCAGACCCAGACCCACCGCGGCCAGACCAACCTGGCCCTGTCCGGCGACGCCAGCGCGGAAGCGGCCGTGGCCACCACCCGACCCCGCTTGCTGGCTGCCTTGCAGGCCGCCAGCACCCAGCTGAACGAACACCCCGAGTGGCAGCTGGACAGCCAATGGGCCCCAATCCAGCAGGCCCTCAGCCAGTTGGCACAGGGTCAGCGCAGCGGCGACCGCGCCGCCGTGTTCCAGGCCCACACCCGGCAGATCCAGGCCCTGCAGGCGCTGATGCAGCGCCTGGGCGAACGCAGCGAGCTGCTGTTCGACCCCCAAGCCGATTCCTTCTTCATGATGTCGCTGGCGCTGCAACGCGCGCTGCCTTACACCGAGCAGACCGGCCTCGTGCGCGGTCAGGGAGCCGGCCTGCTGGCCCGTGGCCAGGCCAGCCCGACGGAGCTGGCCCTGTTCCAGGGCCGGGTGGCCCTGCTGGCCGACCAGATGGCGCAATGCCAGGCCGAGGTGGATGCGCTGGGGCGGGCCGGGGTGCCGGCCCCCGCCGGTTACGACGAGGCCATCCGCCAGACCCAGTCCTTCCTGGCCCGGGTGCAGCAGGACTTTGGCAGTGGCCAGCCCCAGGGCGATGCCAAGGCCTTCTTTGCCGCCGGCACCCAGGCCGTGAATGCCGTGCGCGCCCTGGCCGAACAGGCCAGCCAGAGCCTGACCGAACGCCTGGCCCAACGCGATGCAGCGCTGCGCCAGTCGCGCAACCTGCTGTTCCTGGCCAGCGCCGCCGGTCTGCTGGCCCTGGCCTATTTCGGCCTGGGCTTCTACGCCGCCACCACGGACGCCTTGCGGCGTGTCGGCGCCGTCACCGCCGCCGGCGCGTTGGCGCGATCTGACGCAACGGGCGGACGTTCCTGGCAACAACGAGTTCGCCGCGATGGGGCGCGATCTGGACGCCATGAACCACAAGCTGGCCCATGTGGTTCAGCGCATCCGCGCCCATGCTGGCCAGGT